>DATIKA010000001.1:0-6940 GCA_035478055.1 Candidatus Limnocylindrales bacterium
AATCGAAGCTGATATGGTTGTGTTGGCTGCCGCATCTATAGCCCGCGCAGATGCCCCTGCGCTGGGGCGGTTGGTCGGGATCAACAGTGATAGCTATCATTTCTTCAATGAAGCCCATCCGAAGCTTAAGCCCGTGGAAACTCACACCGCAGGCATTTTTATCGCGGGGGCTTGTCAGGCACCGAAAGATATACCTGATACAGTAGCCCAGGCTGGCGCGGCGGCGGTCAAGGTGATTGGTCTGCTTTCCAAGGATATGTTGCTCGGTGAGGCATGTACTGCTGAGGTAAACCAGGCCGAATGCTCCGGCTGCCTTTACTGTGAGGCGGTTTGCCCGTATAGCGCGATCAGCCCGGTGCAGATTGAAGAGCGTTACCATGGCGAAAAAATACTGCGCACCGTAGCCGAGGTTAACTCGCTTCTCTGCCAGGGTTGCGGTTCCTGTACTGCGGCTTGCCGTTCAGGCACGATCAATCTGAAAGGCTTTACCAATGAACAGATTTTGGCGGAGGTGGATGCCCTGTGTCTGCAGCGCTAACAGAAAAAAATGTCGGCTGGGAACCATTAATCGTTGCGTTTTGCTGTAACTGGTGCAGTTATGCCGGCGGTGACCTGGCGGGGACCAGCCGTATGAGTTATCCGGCCAACGTCAGAGTTATTCGTGTCCCTTGTTCCAGCCGCATGAATCCTATGTTCATTTTGCGCTCGTTTCAGCGCGGTGCCGACGGGGTATTGGTTGCAGGGTGCCATCCCGGCGACTGCCACTACAGTACCGGCAACTATCACATGCGCCGCCGCCTTTCTGCTTTTAAAAGGCTGGTTGAATTTGCCGGTTTTGAGACGGACCGTTTCGAAGTGCGCTGGATATCGAGTTCGGAAGGCGACAGATTCGCCGCAGAGATGGAAGGGATGACTACAAGGATCAAGGCTCTCGGGCCGAACAGAAAGATGAGGGATGCCCGATGGCACAGCACAATGTAGAATCGCAGCAAAAGCTTCGGGATTTGTTGGCCCAAGATCTGTTCAGCGGAAAAATTAATTTGTTGTTGGGCTGGGAAAAAGGTCACTACTGGTGGCAGTCGCGACCCTTGTTTGCCTGCAATGAGACTGATCTTAAACGCCTTGTTTGGGATTCGTTCTGTGCCGTGAACCTGAGCCGTTATTTATTGGATGAGTTGAAGGAGCACCAAAAAATTGGTGTGCTCGTCAAAGGTTGTGACGCGCGCGCATTTAATCGTTTGGTGCAGGATCACATGGTAGAACGGGATCGGGTGATTCTTTATGGGATACCCTGTCCCGGTATGCTTGACCACAATCTTTTGGTGGATGCGGCCGGTCAATCTCTGCAAGGCATCAGTGAAGAGAACGGAAAAGTAACGCTGCAGGGCGAACGTAATGAAATTATCGTCGATCGCGCTGATGTGTTATTGGGAAAATGTGTTCACTGTTTGCATCCTGACCCTGTAATTTACGATCAACTGCTGTTTGCTCTGCAGGGCGAAAAAAGCGCACCGCAGCGTTTCCAGGCGGTAGAGGAGCGGGAAGCCCTGCTGCCCGATGAACGGTTTGCCTATTGGGAGAAAGAACTTAAACGCTGTTTGCGCTGCTATGCCTGCCGTCAGGCGTGTCCCTATTGCAGCTGCAGGGAGTGCTTTGTTGAACAGGAGAAGCCTCGCTGGTTGGGCAAAGCATATGAACCCGGTGAAAATTTTATGTTCCACCTGATGCGGGCGTATCACGGTGCCGGACGCTGTATTGACTGCGGCGAATGTTCACGCGCCTGTCCGGTGGGAATACCGTTGCAAGAGTTTAATCGTAAACTGATTAAAGATATCAACGAGCTGTACGGGGATTACGAAGCCGGTCTTGATACAGAGCAGGAACCACCTCTGCTGACCTACCGGCCTGATGACCCGGCGGCTTTTTCGGAAAAGTGAGGTGGTCGGTATGAACAAAACTATCGCAAAGGAAATGCTGCCTGAACTCTGGGCAAGGCTTTCATCCTGTGGCACACTTTTCTTGCCGCTGCGTGAAGGGCCGGTGGTGCTGTTTCAACCGTGGTATGAAGAGGCAGAAGTAGATTTGGAAGCGGTAAACACGGTTGTGTCTCCGAAAGATCTGTTCCTGCCGCGGGACGAAGCATATCTCCATTACCGACGGAAGGGCCAGAAATTGGAGTTTATTGAGGCAGGTGACCCCGGCCCGGTGATCGCATTCGGCGTACATCCCTGCGACTTAAGAGCCGCGGCGATGCTCGACCGTGTTTTCTTAGAGCAAGATCCGGTTGACGACCTTTACCAAAAAAGGCGCGACAACACCACTGTGGTTGTTCTTGCCTGCCGCGAGCCTGATCCCTTTTGTTTTTGCCGCGATTTCGGAGTTGACCCCGCAGATGCTCCCCGAGCGGATATTATGGCTTTTTTTCCGGACAGTCGCTCATATTGGAGTCGCGAACGGCTAAGGGTGAAGCACTGGTGAAACAGGCTAATGAACTGCTGCAGGAGCCTCCGGAAATGACAAGCGGTTCTGCCGGCGTCAATACGGCTGACTTTGATTTACATCTCGAAGGGTTGCCGGAAAAATTGCAGGAGTCTTTCGATGATTCAGCCTGGGAACAGCTTTATAAAAGTTGCCTTGGTTGTGGGGTTTGTACTTATGTCTGCCCTACCTGTTACTGTTTCGACATTGAGGATTTTGGGCATGTTGAAGGTGGGCAGCGCTTTCGGTGTTGGGACAGCTGTATGTATGGTAATTTTACCGTTATGGCCGGCGGACATAACCCCCGTCCTGGGCGCAAAGAGAGGGTACGACAGCGATTTCTACATAAACTACAATATTATCCCCAGACATACGGCGAAATTGCATGCGTCGGATGCGGACGTTGTTTGCGCAGTTGTCCGGTAAATCTCGATATTGTCCAGGCAATCAAGGCTCTGGGAGGTGCACCCCTTGAGCAGCAATAATCCTCTTATGTTGCAAAAAGCAATTATTCTGGATATACATGATGAAACCCCGGATATCAAGACCTTCCGGGTGGCAGGGCAAAACGGTTTACCGTTTGATTTTATGCCTGGCCAGTGTGCTATGATCTCACTTCCCCCGGTTGGAGAAGCAATCTTTTCGATTACCTCTTCGCCAACCTGTCGGGAGTGTCTTGAATTCAGCATCAAGGATGTTGGAAGTGTTTCCGGCGCTTTGCATGCTCTTGCTCCCGGTCAGGAACTGGGTGTCAGAGGGCCTTACGGCAATGGCTTTCCTCTGGAACAACTGCGCGGCAAAGACCTTCTCTTTATCGGGGGAGGAATTGGGCTGGCTCCGCTGCGTTCGCTGATCGGTTATTGCCTGGCTCATCGTGATGATTTTGGCAAGATCGATATTGTTTATGGAGCCCGCAGTCCGGCGGATTTGATTAGAAAAAGCGAAATCACTACCACCTGGCCGACTGCTCCCGATACTAAGGTGCACCTTACCGTTGATGCGGAAGTTGAGGGCTGGAATGATCATGTAGGTTTTGTGCCGTCTTTTGTCGGCGAATTGGCCTTCGCAGCGGAAAATCGCATGGCCATTACGTGCGGCCCGCCGATCATGATCAAGTTTGTTCTTCAAACATTGGAAAAACTGCATTTTTTGCCGGAGCAGGTGATCACTACATTGGAAATGCGTATGAAATGCGGCATCGGCAAGTGCGGCAGGTGTAATATTGGTCCGGTTTATGTGTGCAAAGATGGCCCGGTTTTTAGCCTGGCTCAACTCAACGCTCTTCCTGCCGAGTATTGAGGTAATCGTAAGGCTGGTTTAGAATGTAGCTGTATTAATAGCTGCAATATGTAACAAACCAATTACCGTTACTGATGTTATATTTTATATCCCAGCCCCTGTTTCATGTAACGCCCGGCCAGTTCCTGATACATCAGGGCGCTTTGCGAGACCCACAACAATGATGCGCCCTCGATTTCTTTCTTTACCTTGGCCGGTATACCCGCTGCCAGATGTCTTGGCGGTATTTGCATATTGCTGGGAACTACACTGCCGGCGGCTACCATGGCCTGTTCGCCGATCACGCAAAAATCTTGCAGCACTGAGCCCATGCCAACGATGGCACCTTTTTCGATCTTGCAGCCATGTAACACCACCCCGTGTGCTACGGTAACATTTTCCCCGATCACCGTCTCACAATCAGGGATCACATGGACAACTGCATTATCCTGGACGCTGCTCCCTTTTCTTACAATAATCCGACCGAAGTCACCCCTTAAAACTGCTCCAAACCAGATGCTAGCCCCTTCTTCCACAATCACATCACCAATGATAGTAGCTGTCGGGGCGATGAAAGTGCCGGAAGCAATCTGCGGCTTTTTCCCATCGAATTCGATAATCATATCTTAACCCCCTTTCAAAGCCTGATGAGTATTTTCGCTAATGATTATTGCTTTTCCTTTTATTAGCATAAGCACGATATGCTATAATCAAAATTGCGGAATATTTGGAGCACAGCCGCGATGGTGGTCACGTTTACTTGGTTTCCAGGATGAGGGATGGGGGAGACGATTGCATGAGCGATAAAGATGCGGAGCGGCAAAAAATGATCTATTTCGACTGTTACAGTGGGATCAGCGGCGATATGACTCTCGGCGCTTTGCTTGATTGCGGCGTGAGAATCGAGCAGCTAAAGGAGATGCTGGGAAAGATGAATCTTCCCGGTTACAGTCTGACAGCCGAAAAAGTAAGCCGTGGTGGGATAGCCGGAACGAGAGCTATCGTCCATCTGGATGACTGTCGGCCCGCGAGCCGACACCTGCACGATATAATAAGGTTAATCGAAGATGCTGCTTTACCAGAGTCAGTGAAAAAAATGAGTTCAGCCGTTTTTTTACGCCTGGCCGAAGCCGAGGCGGCTGTGCATGGCATTCCCCTGGAACAGGTTCATTTTCATGAAGTAGGCGCCGTTGACGCGATCATCGATATTGTCGGTAGCGCTGCTGCTTTATATTTGCTCGAAGTTGATCGTATTTCTTGTTCACCTTTACCCGTTGGGCGAGGTGAAGTTCAGACAGCACACGGTAAATTACCTTTGCCGGCTCCGGCCACATTGCAGTTGCTTTCAAGTCGACAGGTGCCCATCTATGGTCATGAAACAACGCTGGAGCTGGTTACTCCAACGGGAGCGGCTATCGTCACTGCATTGGCCGAAAACTTTGGATTAGCACCGACGATCAATCTTGAGACGGTTGGCTACGGAGCGGGGAGTATGGACCCCGGCTATCCAAACTTTTTACGAGTCCTAATAGGTACAGCTGTCCGGAATGGTTTTGAATACGAGGAGCAGGTATCTGTCATTGAAACTAACATCGACGATCTGAATCCGGAAATTTATGGTTTCTTGATGGAAAAACTCTTGGTCAACGGTGCCCTGGATGTATATTTTGCACCGATACAGATGAAAAAAAACCGTCCGGCAGTTCAACTGACAGTTCTTGCGAAGCCGGCCAGCACAAAACAACTGCAGGAAATTATTTTTTATGAAACTACCACGCTCGGTATGCGCATTACAACGGCACGCAAGGTGATGCGTCCGCGGGAAACGGAAGTTGTACAGACGGCATGGGGACCGATCAGGATCAAACTGGCCTCCCCTGCCGGCGGAGATTTCCCACTGCACTTTGCTCCCGAATTTGAAGATTGTCAGGCTGTGGCCACCCTTTCAGGGCTTCCGCTAAAGGAGATTTACCGGCTCGCCGAGCACCTGTTTCGACTTCTTCACCGGCAGTAACCAGGATTACCTCCACGTTTCTAAAATTAGCGAGTAACCACTTTTATCTCTAAGTGCGAGAATATTATTGACATATATAATATTTTGTAATATAAAAAGATATAGGGAGGAGTGTAAAGTGAAAGATAAATCACTGTTGGAGCAGGTTAGGCGGATCAATCGCATTTTCCTCCAGCCTGTGAATGGGGATCCAAGTATCAACGAAGGGGTTAAAGCGCTGGCAGATGTTATGCAGGCGGCAGCTTTTGTGACAGATAATGGTGGGAAATTACTGGCGAGTCACGTTATGGAAGGCCAGGAAAGTAGATGGTTGACGCAGTTGGTCGAAAAGGTGTCCCTCGCAGGCAGCACTCAAGGCAGTAGTCTGTTTAGCACCAGCGATGTGCAATTTAACGTTAACTATGTTTCCGAAACTGCTTTGAATGATGGTTATGTAAAATCAGAAGAGAGTACTGGTAAGTCTATACTTACTGTTGTACCAATTTTTAGTGGCGGCCTTCGTATCGCTACCCTGGTGCTGTGTCGCTCGACCCAACCTTTTGAACACGGCCACCTTATTCTGGCTGAAATAGGAGCGGCGATGATCGGCTTGCTGTTGATGCAGGCATCGGTAGAACGACAGGAAGAGAACTCGCGAAGCAAGGTGCTGGCTAAAGTTGCATTTGAAAGCCTCTCCTACTCGGAAGTAGAAGCAATTCAAGAAGTGTTAAAAAATATCAAAGGCAACGAAAGTGTGATTGTGGCCAGTAAGATTGCCGACAGCCTGGGTATTACCAGGTCTGTTATCGTCAATGCCTTGCGCAAATTTGAAAGCGCGGGGATTATTGCGTCAAGATCTTTGGGGATGAAGGGTACTTTCATCAGGATAAAAAATAAACAAGCGTTTGAAGAAATCGCTGCATTCTCGGAAAAGTTCAAAAGTTTGCGTTAGCGCGGACAAGCTTTTGAACTTTGCCCACGGATTCCCGTTTTAAGGCATGCTGAGTGAATACGTGATTTCCTGATATGAAGATATGCCGCTGGGTTTTCCTGGTGCCTTTGAAGGATCGAGATAAACCTGGCAGCTTGGTTTCAGAGGGTTGTTTTCGCCCGACCCGATCGCACTTTAGACAATCCACCGATACATTGTAGTTAAAAATTGAAATAAGACTTTTCTATAATTGTATTTAG
>DATIKA010000002.1:0-3949 GCA_035478055.1 Candidatus Limnocylindrales bacterium
GGACCACCGATTCAACAAACTGGTTAACATTAAAGGGCACCTCCTTCCTCTCAGTACAGGTCGAATCAAGTACACCACAACAGAGGGGAATCAACTGACTACCCTTTGTTTAGAATGAACCCAATTATATCTTGCCGTAAAAAAGACGTCAACGCCTAACGCTGACTATATTTGGGATAAGAACCAAGCAGTTTAAAGAAAGTTACCGCTCCCCGGATCTCATCCCAAAGCTCTTCTTTATCTGGTTCTGTGCGGTGTCCATCGCAATCAATAAAGAAAAGCCAGTCGCCAATAATCCGCCGAGAGGGTCGCGATTCAATCCGGGTCAGGTTTATGTTGCGGCGGGCAAAATAACCAAGCACTCGATAAAGGCTTCCTGGACCATCAGGAATAGTTAAAACCAATGATGTCTTGTCGTCACCGGTAGGTATATGATCCTGGCGAGCCAGAACTACAAAACGAGTAACATTTTCCTCGCTATCCTGAATTCCTTCCGCTAATAAGTATAGGTTAAAGAGTTCAGCTGCCCGACGCGGTGCGATAGCCACCACACCATGTTGCCCGACAACAAACCTGGCAGCAGCGGCAGTGCTTTCAACGGGCAGGCACTCCGCTCGCGGAAGATTGAGCCTGATATATTCAGAACACTGCCCAAGAGCCTGGGGATGTGAACAGACCTGAGTGATTTGTTCCAAGCTTATCCTGAATGAAGCCATCAAACACTGGCAAACCGGATAGATCAACTCATGGCGTATAAAAATACCCTCTTGACGAGCAAGATGATCCAGCGTAGCTGCTACGCCGCCCTCAATGATATTCTCCAAAGGAACCAAACCCTCTTCGATCTCGTTGTCTATTACCGCTTCGATAACTGCAGCAATAGTCGGATATTCCTGCAGATTTCTTCCTCTGGATTTGCTGTAAAATAATGCAGCTTCCTCGGAAAATGTGCCCCGGGGACCCAAATAACCAAGCCTTTTGTCAGTCATGGATATTCCCTCCTTGCCAACCCAACCAATCTCCGTAAGGCGTGGTACGATAAACTGCGGTTGCTACGGGGTTAACTTTAGCCAACAAGCGGAAAAAATTCTCCGGCGTTAACGACTGCGGGCCATCGCACAAAGCCTCTGCAGGTTTGTGATGTACTTCAATCAACAATCCATCAGCTCCGGCTGCTATGGCGGCTTGCGAGAGCGGTGCCGCCAAACGCCAACTGCCGCTGGCATGGCATGGATCCGCAATCACCGGGAGGTGGCTCAAATGTTTAGCCAGTGGAATGGCACTGATGTCAAGCGTGCTGCGGGTAGCGGTTTCAAATGTGCGGATCCCACGCTCGCAAAGAATCACCTGGAAATTGTCTTCAGTTAAAACGTACTCTGCCGCCATCAGCCACTCCTCGATTGTCGCAGACAATCCCCGCTTTAACAAAACCGGCTTACCACTACGACCGACCTCACGAAGCAAAGAAAAATTTTGCATATTACGCGCTCCGACCTGTATGATGTCAGTATACCTTGCCACTAGCTCCACTTCGTGAGGGTCAAGCACTTCTGTAACTACTTTAAGGCCTGTTTCCTGACGTGCCTGATCGAGCATCTTGAGCCCCTCCAGTTCTAAACCCCGAAAACTGTAAGGCGAGGATCGTGGTTTAAAAGCTCCTCCGCGCAACACCTGTGCCCCCGATGCTTTTACCACATGGGCAATAGTCAGCAGCTGATCCAGATTTTCCACAGCACAGGGTCCGGCCATAATCACTAACTGCCTTCCCCCGATTTCAAGGTCCCCCACCTTGACTATACTGTCTTCTTCTTTAACCTGGCGGCTGACCAACTTATAGGGGGCGCTAATCGGAACGACCCTTTCCACCCCCGCTAAAGCCTCTAGCCCCGTCGGAAAAGCTAACTTTTCCTCTCCGACAGCCCCGATCACCAGCCTTTCCACACCCTGGATACGATGGGGAGAAAAACCCATCTCAATGAGATGCTTTTCAACATTTTCAACCTCTTCCATTACCGCTTTGGTCTTCATCACTATGATCATCGGTAATACTCCCTTCCTGATGTGTTGCTGAAATAAAAAAACCCGCCCCCCAAAGGGACGGATTGTGTATCCGCGTTACCACCCAAATTGATCAATGATCCACTTTACAGATACGGGCGGTCACAACAAGAACGCCGATACCCTCTTCCGCTAACGGGGAAGTACCGTTATCGCCTACTGTTCCCGCCTGGCGGGTTTTCAGCGAACAGCTCCGAAGGGAACTTCTACCGTGCATGCCTCAGTCAGACTCTCAGCCTGTGGACCGACCTCTCTTGGCAGGCAACTTACCCGGTCTACTTTCCTTCTTCATCGCCTTTAATGCAATTCATACTGTCCTGGGCAAAGTTTATCACATTAATCTGCCGCAGGCAACACCCTATTGAAGCGATTCATGGCTGCGGTCATCCCTTCACGTAAAAATACCAGCACTGCCTCTACAGATTTCTCGACAGCCACGTCGATCAGTTCTGATTCCGCCTGGCCGATCGGTTCTAATACGTAATCTACTACATCAGTACCCTGATCTGGCTTGCCAACTCCGATGCGCAAACGAGAAAAGGCAGGAGTGCCTATTGTTTCAATAATCGATTGTATACCGCGATGTCCGGCACTTCCACCTCCTGAGGAAAGGCGGATAACCCCCGGCGGAAGATCGAGATCATCATGAATAACAAGCATTTCTTCCAAGCTAATCTGGTTGTTACGCATTAACTCAGCAACAGCTCGGCCGCTACGATTCATATAAGTTAGCGGCTGCGCCAGCATCACCTTATTTGTGTTAAAAATAGCGACAGTAACGACCGACCATCCTTTCGTAGCGGGCTTAGCGGAGCGCAATCGATGTGTCAATGCCCCCACTACTCTAAACCCCAAGTTGTGCCGGCTGCCGGCATACTCACGACCGGGATTTCCCAGCCCGACTATCAGATACATTTTACCACTCCAAGATCAGCATAAGTTATCGTCATTACTGTTGATGCCCCGTGAAGGGGCATCTTTCAACTAAAGTTGACTGCAAATTTAAGCGGGAACGAGGGTGAGCAGGTTCCATAAATTCTTCAATCGCTATCGCTTAACCCTGCCGCATTCGCAGTGCCTGCAACAGTCTCTTCTTCCGGCATCACCATTACAACCTGTGCCAGGGGTGTTTCCGGCAGTGTAACTAATTCAACATCTTTTGCCAGCTCCAGACAGACAGCCGTTATGCTGTCACCTATATTTAATCCTGAAACATCGACTTCATATTGCTCTGGTATATTCCCCGGCAAACATTTAACAGTAACTTCGCGAGCAAGAACTTGTACCACACCACCTTCTTTAACACCAACGGCCTCACCGACAAAGTTTAACGGTACATTTACCTCAATTTTGTCAGTCATGGAAATACGGATAAAATCCACATGTTTAATACGCTCCGGAAAAATCATGTCTCTTTGGATCTCTTTTAACATCACCGTTTCCTGATGCGGTGTTTTACCCTGTCCTGTTATTGTTAAATCAATCAAAACATTACTTCCTCCGTCTGATAAAACCTGTCTCAATGCGCGTCCGTCCACAACCAGGGACAGGCTATCTCCACCTCTGCCATAAGCAACTGTTGAAACTTTGTCTTCTCGCCTTAATTTGTGGCGCTGACCCTTAGTCATAGCTGATCGTAGCTCTGCTTCTAATGCTATGCGTTCCATTCTTTTCATCCTCCTTCAGACTCAATCTGGTCAAATAAACGGTAATAACCATTTCAATCAAACAGTTCACTTACCGAGCGTTTATCATGAATACGTATAATCGCTTCACCAATCAAAGGAGCCACCGATAGCACTTTGAAACGATCCCCCATACCCACCAGGTCCACGCTATCAACCGGGATAGTGTTGGTGTAAATTACTTCTGTAAGGGGAGCCGCAAAAAG
>DATIKA010000003.1:0-7678 GCA_035478055.1 Candidatus Limnocylindrales bacterium
ATCTAGCTGTTGTACGCCATTCTTCTGCACGCAGCTGTTAACCTGCCGGCAGTAATCATTCCCGGCCTGGGCGATTATTCTTAATGCTGAAAACTACCCGCAGGTGCTGGCTGTAATCGGAATCGCCTTCATCAAGCGCTCCCGCAACAGCATCCCAGCACTTGAATCAGGCTAATTTGCTCCCAGCCACTAAATAAAGCCCTCCTGATCTAATAAAAAGTCAATGAAGTTGAGGTGTTTAATCCCTTTACGTTCAATCTTTAGTTTATCCATGGATAGGACATACTTTGGAAAATTATCCTGGATCTTTTCCAGGGCTGTAAACTCCCGTTCGATTGTTTCCGTATTAGCCAGTAGGTAAGCTACCTGAAAATACACTTTCGCACTGCCCTTTTCGGCAATAAAGTCAACTTCCTGATTCCCGAACTCTCCAACATTAACCTTATAACCTGAACGCAGTAACTGCAAAAAGGCAATGTTCTCCAGAGCCTGACCAATATCTGCTTCATTATTATAGAATAACCCTCTAATTCCTAAATCGTTGGTGTAGTATTTCTCCCTGGTTTTTAGCACTTGCTTGCCTTTAATATCATAGCGTGGAACGCCATAAATCAGAAAAGCATTTTTGCAGGCATCCAGGTAGTTATACAGCGTCTCCCTGGAAAGCCCCCTGCTTTCACTTTTCATGAAATTAGCGATTGATTGAGCAGAAAAAATCTGGCCAATATTATGTAGTAGATACCGTATAAATCTTTTCAGTAAATCTACATCTCTGATTGAATAACGGGCGACAATATCATTAAGCAGTATTGAGGCGTAGATATCCTCAAGATAACCTTTGATTAATTCTTCATTCTTTCCGAATCTCTGAATAGCCGGCAAACCACCGTATTTAATATAGTCGATAAACTCCTGTTCCAGGTCAGTGTTGATACTGCTGTTTTCTTGGTGGCCAACAATCTCTAAAAACGACAGCGGATAGAGTTCTAGCGAGAAATATCTGCCGGTCAGGTAAGTTGCCAGTTCGCCTGACAATATTTTAGAGTTTGAGCCGGTAATGTAAATATCAACATCATATTTAAGGTTAATAGAATTAACAATTTTTTCGAACCCGCTAACTTCCTGGATCTCGTCCAGAAAGAGAAAGTATTTTTTGTTATTCACTATTTGGGATCCGATATAATCGTGAAGGGATTTTGGGGTTTTCAGCGTTTCAAAGTCCATCAGCTCAAAGTTTATAGATATAAACTGCTCGTCTGAGACACCGGCCAGTTTTAGTTCCTCTTGGATCAACAGCAGTAAAGTAGACTTTCCTACCCGTCTCATTCCGGTAATGACCTTTATCAATGGATCATTGATGAGTGGCTTCAACTTGTTAATGTATAGATCTCTTTTTATCATGCCAGCACCCCGCGCTCATTATATTATAAGTATGTCTATCATGCAAGACAAATGTATAAATAGATGTAAGCATGTCTTTTATAATAGACATACTCTGTCAAAGATAGCTCGATTTCAGTCTAGGGGACGGGGTTGTTGACAACTTTTTTCTATACGGGATGCTTCAAGCTCGGTGTTGTTGTAAATAACACCGTCTCTTTAACATACTTGTCGCCGGGGACAGGACAGGAGAAACGTCCCCGTGTCCTGCTGATTTTGGAACGGGTTGCTAAAGAATTCGGAAGCGGGCTGTAAAATGCCTCATTATTTTGGTCTGATCGGTTATTTCCATCCCCCTGATCGTTTCTTTTTGTCCGGCGATTTTGATCAGGATGTCGGCAACGTAGCGCATGTGTCGATCGGTATAGACCCGGCGCGGTATGGCCAGGCGGACCAACTCCTGCCGGGGGTAAAACTCTTCACCGGTGGTTGGATTTGTATAGCCAAAGGCACAGGTGCCAAGCTCAACTGCCCTGATTCCACCGACGCGGTATAGTTCGACTACCAAGGCCTGGGCGGGCAGCTTGGACTGAGGTAGGTGCGGTAAAAAACTCCGGGCATCGATAAATACACCGTGCCCGCCGACCGGTAAAATGATTGGAATCCCTTCATCAGTTAACATTTTGCCGAGATGATGGACCTGGCCGATCCGATCTTCAAGGTAGTCTATTTCGATTCCTTCGTAGAGGCCACGGGCCAGCGCTTCGAGATCACGTCCGGCCAGGCCGCCATAGGTCCTGAAACCTTCATAGTAGATCTGAATCTGCACCGCTCTTTCATACCACTCGCTGTTTTTTTTCAGAGCCAGAAAGCCGCCGATGTTAACCAGGGCGTCTTTTTTCGAACTCATCGTGCAGCCGTCGGCGTATGAAAACATTTCCCGGGCAATTTTACGAATCGACTGGCTGTGGTATTTCGCATCCCGCTGTTTGATGAAATAGCAGTTTTCGGCAAAGCGGGCAGCATCGAGAAAAAGCGGGCGCTTGTATTTTTTGGCTAAAACCGACGCAGCCCGGATATTATCCATCGCAACCGGTTGTCCGCCGTTGCTATTACAGGTTACAGTGATGATAACCAGGGGTATTTCCCGCCGGGTGCTGTTTTTTAGTTCTTCTTCCAGCAGATCTAAATTGATATTGCCTTTAAAAGGGTGATCAGATACCGTTTCAAGCCCTTCGTCGATAACCAGGTTTACTGGTGTGGCTTTGCGCAGGCGAATATGGCCTTCCGTGGTGTCAAAGTGCATATTGCCGAGGACTCTTTGGCCTTCACCGACAAACATGGACATCAATATATTTTCTGCCGCCCGCCCCTGGTGGGTGGGAACAACAAACTTGTAGCCGAAAATATCCTGCAGGGCTCGCTGCAAATTATAAAAGTTGCTGCATCCAGCATATGATTCGTCACCAAGCATAATTCCTGCCCACTGGTTTGCGCTCATCGCCGTAGTTCCGCTGTCGGTTAGCAGATCGATATATACATCTTCCGCCTTGATATTGAAAACATTATAGCCTGCATCAGCAATCAGCTTTTCTCTGGTTTCCCGGTCCCTGATCCTGATCGGCTCAATCATCTTTATCTTGTATGGTTCTGCATAAAGTTCCCTGTCTCTCAACAATCAGACCTCCTGACGGTTTTTTAGGATTATCGGTGCCGGCTGGTAAGGTATGTTTTTAAGTGATAGCCGGCTACGGCATTGGTTATATTTCCACAAATAATAATAGCAAATATTAACATAAATAAAAAGCGAAATCGTTCGATTTGCTGCTGCCTTCAGAATGCTCAGTGAGAATGCTTTAAAAATCGCTGATCAATACAAGTTGGTTGCACTGTCAATAGGTTTTGGACTGGCTGAGAAAACAAACTTATTACGCATACCTGAAAGAAAGCAATGATAATCCCATAATTCAAAAGAGGGTTGCGCTGCAAGCTTATTGAACATAATACAAGACACGGGCAAACTGCTCGGGCGGCCTCGGACAGAAACATCAGGGATCTGCATTTTCCCTGAATGTTCCGGATCAGAGAGAGGGTGTGGCGAACCTGGGAAAAACCGGTTTGATTCGTCTTTCAGAGTGGTTGTATCGGGGGGTCAGTACCCCGGTTACCGTAACTGCTGTAATCATATTTACCCTATTCATCCTGCTGGTTTTGCCGAATATGGTTGGCCGGTTGGCTGAAGTAGCTGGTGTCGGTGTATCTCCCGATACATCTTTCATTTACAGCGCTGCCGATTTATATGCCATGACTGAAGCATACGGTGAAGTTGGCCGGACCTATTATATATACCAGCGCTTCACCTTAGACTTGATCTGGCCCCTGGTTTACCTCTTCTTTTTTGCTGCCCTTATCACATTTCTTTACCGCAGGCTGCCTCAGCAGAGCTGGTGGCGGCTGCTCAACCTGCTGCCATTCGCCGGTGTTCTCTTTGATCTGCTGGAAAACAGCGCAGCATCCATGGTCATGTACCGATATCCGCTTCCAACTCCGGTAATAGTTCAGTTGACGCCTATATTTACCCTGGCCAAATGGGTTACGATCAGCCTTAACTTCGGGGCGGTATTGGCTGGGATTTATTTCTTTATAAAAACCCGTCTTGCCCAAAATATGTCTAGTGGACGGAGTTATTGACAACTTTTTTCTATACGAAATGTTTCCGGCTCAGTGGCGTTGTTAATAACCCCTTCTCTTTAAAATACTTATCGCTGGGAACAGGACAGGAGAAGCGTCCCCGTGTCCTGTCAGCCTTGCTCCTTATATGGTAAGATTAGCTATCTTCAAAGCGGGGGGAAACCATTGGTATTCAGTCCGACTGTTCCAAACCTGCTGTCGGCATCAAGAATAGTAATGTTGCCTGGGCTTTTTCTATTGCTGCATCTTGATCAATACCCGCTTTTCTTGGTCGCCTATATCCTGGTTGGGTCAACTGATTATTTCGATGGCTTTTATGCGCGCAAATTCAACCAGGTTTCACATTACGGAAAAGAGCTTGATTCCCTGGCCGATCTCCTTTTCTACGTATCATCCGCTTATTTTCTTAACTACCTGCACCCGGAAGTGATCGCCGCTAACCAGGTTTATTTAATAACCTTCTTCTCATTGCTCGGTTTTTCTTTCCTGCTGTCCGCCGTTCTCTTCAGGCGGCCGGTAATGATGCATACGTTTATTCTGCGCTGGAACGCAGTTATGGTTTTCATCATCATCGTATCTTCCTTTTGGCTTGACGTAACAATGCTGACCAGGATTGTTTTGCTGGTTTACATGATCGGCTTCACCGAAGAGATGCTCATATTTATCCTTTTTGGCAATGTCGATCCAGACACAAAGTCGATTGTGCACCTTTTTGCCGCAAAAAAGAGCGCTGTCTGATGATCCTTACGCTGAAGGCCTAATTATGGCGGGCCTGTTTAATATGGAATTCGAAGGGAGATATTCCAATGGTCGGTCTGGTGGCAGTTTTAAAAATCAAACCCGGGATGGAAGCAGCGGTAGCTGCAGCGTGTCTGAAAATGGCAGAAGCGGTGCATAAGCATGAAAAGGACTGCCTGCTCTATGAGCCATATGTGCCTGCGGATGGTTCACCGGCGGTCTTCTTTTTGGAGAAGTATAAGAACATGGATGCTCTTGCCGAGCACCGGAAAACGGCGCATTACCTGGAGTTCAGGGATACGATTAAAGACGCCCTGGCGGAGCCGCCCCAGGTTTCTGTCCTTAAACCGCTTGGCTGATCGGACTTTGCGAGGGCGGACTTCTCTTTAGCCGTTTACAGCCGGAATTGCGGAAGAGCAGGGAACGCCGACCAGGCATTTACCGCAAACATCAGCGATGCTTTCCAGATCACTTAAACGCCCGGCATTGGTCAGGCACATTTTATAACAGAGTTGTTTGTCTAACTTAACGGTGGACAGGGCCCGGTTTACACACTTCTTGACGCAGCGGCCGCAGGATCCATCTGTTTTGAGCAGGCAGTAATCGGTTGTTGGGCGGAGGGTAGCTTCAAGTTCAAGGTTGGTAATCAGACTGCCGATCCGGCCGCAGCAACCTGCTTCGGTAATTAGCATCTGGTTAACTCCAAAAGTGCCGAGGCCGGCAATATGGGCAGCGCTGCGGTGTGACCAGTCGCTCTGCAGTGTTTTTTGATCAAAATTGTGAGTAGCCGGAACATGAGCTGCTTCGTAGCCCTGTTCGGCCAGTAGTGATTGCAGGTGCTGGTTCAGCGCGGCAATCAGCCTGTTGGTCTCTAGGTATGAGATGGCCCAGGTTGCCGAGCTGTAGCGCCCTTTTTTATTGCTTTCCACAACCTGATCACGGAAAGGGATAAAGTAAGTGATCACGGTTTTAGCCGTTTTCAAAAAGTCAAATGGCAGGGCATGGGTCGGGCTGACCAGGGCTTTCAGATCCAGAAAGAGCGGATCAGCGGCCCGGGCGTAAGCGATCAGCGGTTCTTGCCAGCCCGTACTTTCACTATGCGGGTATGCTGCTGTAAATTGCCTGATTGCATGTCTGATCAACTGATCCATCAATTACTCCGTTCCGTATGTCTAGGGGACGGGGTTGTTGACAACTTTTTCCTATACGGAACGCTTTAAGCTCGGTGGTGTTGTCAATAACACCGTCTCTTTAACATACTTATCGCCGGGGACAGGACAGGAGAAACGTCCCCGTGTCCTGCCTCTATCCCTCCCACTTGGGCAATGTTCTGCGAACCGGATTATCCTTTCTGTACCCCAAGGCGTAGTCAGCTTGCATCAGTTTCTGGATTTCACGAGTTCCTTCGTAAATCACCGCAGCTTTGCAGTTTCTGTAATATCGTTCTACCGGATATTCGTTTGAGTAGCCATAGGCACCGTGAATCTCCACTGCATCGGCGGCTGCTTTCTCCGAAGCATCACAAGCCACCCATTTTGCCAAAGCCACCTCCCGTGTATGGCGTAATCCTTCATTTTTCATCCAGCCAGCCCGAAGGTATAGTAGCCTCGCAATGTCATAGTCCCGGACCATCTGAGCAATCATTTCTTTAACAAGTTGGTATTCTCCGATTGGCTTGCCGAAGGTTTCTCGTTCCTTGGCATATTTCAGGCTTGCTTCCAGGCAGGCTCGTACCAGCCCGGTTGCGCCGGCTGCCACGGTATAGCGCCCGTTTTCCAGCGCACTCATCGCAATTTTGAACCCTTCCCCGACCAACCCCATCATGTTTTCCGCCGGCACACGTACATTATCCATGGCAATCCACCCGGTGTTTCCGGCCCGGATCCCCAGCTTACCATGTATGGTACCGGTTTGCAGGCCCATTTCCCGCTCCACAATGAAACAAGTGATACCGCTGTGATCTCTTGCTTTTTTCTTCTCCTGATCAGTCCAGGCAAAAATTAAATAGTGGTCTGCCACATCCGCCAGAGAAATCCACATTTTTTCTCCGTTCAGGATATAGAAATCCCCATCTTTAACGGCGGTGCTCTGAATCCCCACCACATCACTGCCGGCATTGGGCTCTGTCAGACCAAAGGAAGCAATTCGTTCCCCACGGGCCTGGGGAACAAGGTATTTTTGTTTTTGCTCTTCGCTGGCCCAGGTTAACATGGTCATGCTGTTAAGGCCTACATGCACTGACAGGATAACCCGCAGAGAGGTATCTACCGCCTCAAGTTCCTCACACAACAGCCCCAGGCTAATATAATCCATCCCGGCTCCGCTATACGCTTCCGGGATGCAGCAGCCTAAAAATCCCAATTGTCCCATTTTTTTGAGCACAGATTTGTCAAAGTATTGCTTTTCGTCATTCTCGGCAATGGTTAACGCGACTTCGCGCTGAGCGAAATCCCGCGCCGTTTTGATCACCATCTCGTGCTCATTGCTTAAAGCAAAATCCATTCTAGCTGGCCTCCTATTAATATAGACATGTAAAATTTTTCCCATCCGCTTTGGGCGAAGCGAGCACCATAATTACATTCTATTGCACTCAGCGTGCCATATTCAAGAAATTCTTAGTAATATCCTGCTCACTTTTTGCTAACCACTCTGACTAAGCCCATATTACACAGGTGGGGTCGACTAAAGTAAGCGTTACGATAATATATATTGCCCATCACTTTTGCTGCACTTCAGAAGCTACGGCGTAATTGCCACTGGCCAAGCCCGGTTTGTTAATCAATTATACCAAGGAAGGAAGGTTTGTCTTTGCATAGATCGAAGTTATCTGTAACCGAACCCGGATTTATTCAGTGATCGGCTATAACAG
>DATIKA010000004.1:0-1877 GCA_035478055.1 Candidatus Limnocylindrales bacterium
GACTCATAATCAGTTGGTCGCTGGTTCGAGCCCAGCTGGGCCCACCTCCAAAAACCACCTTCGGACAATCCGGGGTGGTTTTTTTCTTACTTGAACTCTTCCCGGCACTCTTTGCAAAAGGCCTACACGACTAAAGCATATTCGCTAAAACCGCATAAAACGATCTCATGAATTCTTTACATTTACATTGTAAAAGCACAAATTATGGAATCGGCTATGAGGGCAATCATCTTTTCTCTTTTTTTTCTGGGTGCTATCCCCCTTTCCTTTGCTCAGGGATTATATTTCCCACCTCTCACGGGCAACACATGGGAAACCATGCACCCCTCAGCGTTGGGTTGGTGCCCGGAGGGTATCAACAACCTGAATAGTTTTCTGGAAGCGAATGGCACCAAGGCTTTTATAGTGCTGGTTGATGGCAGGATCGTTATAGAAGAATACTACGGCACATTTACCCGCGATAGTATCTGGTATTGGGCCTCGGCAGGGAAAACCCTTACCGCATTTTTAGTGGGATTGGCACAGCAAAACGGACAGCTCTCCCTTTCAGACCGCACATCGAGATTTATCGGAACGGGCTGGACGCAAGCCAGCAGAGAGCAGGAGGACAGAATCACCATCAGGCACCAGTTGAATATGACCACCGGCCTCGACGACGGTGTGCCCGACAATCATTGCACTACCCCGTCCTGCCTTCTGTTCCTTGCGAATGCGGGCACCCGTTGGGCATATCATAATGCACCCTACACCCTGCTCGATGATGTGCTTAATGCGGCAACAAATCAATCGTTGAACGCAATGGTTTTTCAAAACTTTACACAAACTGCAGGAATTACAGGCCTTTTTGTAAAATCGGGCTTCAACAATGTTTTTTTCAGCAGGGCAAGGAGCATGGCCCGGTTTGGCCTATTAATGCTCA
Organism: Candidatus Limnocylindrales bacterium; assembly: GCA_035478055.1. Classification (GTDB taxonomy): domain Bacteria; phylum Bacillota; class Dethiobacteria; order DTU022; family DTU022; genus DATIKA01. The sequence continues at coordinate 920 of DATIKA010000004.1, forward strand.
ATAGGGGCAACTGGAACGGAAACCAGATTTTAACTGACATGGCATTTTTTGATGACATGATAACCCCTTCCCAAAGCTTCAATCAATCATATGGATACCTTTGGTGGCTCAATGGCAGGCAATCGTATATGTTGCCCCAGCTTAGAAACATATTTGCCGGATGGCTCTCCCCGTCAGCTCCCCCAGATATGTATTCGGCATTGGGAAAAAACGGACAGATTCTCAATGTAATACCAAGCCTGAATATGGTAATGGTTCGCATGGGCAACGACCCCGAAACCGGATTTGTTCCGGCACTGCTCAACAACGAAATTTGGAAAAGGATGAATGCCCTGGCGTGCTCACCTACGAGAGCTGATGCCAATCCCGCTGACCCTCGTTTTGCGATAGCGCCTAACCCGGCAACTGATTATGTGGTTGTAAGTCTTCCCGGCACGGGTTATTTGCTCGAAGTTTTCGACACATCAGGCAACTTGATCAAAGTTCAGAGAGTTTTATCCCAAACAGAAACTGTGCCTCTAACTGGCCTGGCCCCCGGATTGTATTTGTTTAGAGCCACTAGCCCGAGTAATCAGATATTTACAGACAAGGTTATGGTCCGGGGCCAAAAGCAATAACCGGCAGGATGGCACCTGTGATTATTTTAAAAAATACGGCCGGGGCTCTTTACTGAATCGCTCCTTGCTCCATTAAGGCTTTTAAGATTCAAACAACTTTTTTAGTAAATTTACTTGGAGAAATCCAAACAACGATAGCAATGATTTTCAAAATCCTTGTCCTATTGATCAGCACTGCAATCCTTGTGGGATGCCGGGAGAAAGAACAGCCCGAACCGCAGCCAGAACCCTTACTCGAGATTAGGGGTGCCGACATGTCGTTCCTTCCCGAGGTGCGGCAAAGCGGACTGGTAATCAGAAACAATGCCAATCTGCCCGAGGATATGCTGGCTACATTGCAG
>DATIKA010000005.1:0-9883 GCA_035478055.1 Candidatus Limnocylindrales bacterium
ATCTCTGTTGGCGCTGTAGTGGTTGAAAATGGCTGCATTACCGAAGAATCGGAATTTTACACGATGGTAAACCCCGGACGTCCAATTTCTCCAAAGTCCCAAAAAATAACCGGCATTTCGGACGAAATGCTCGTTGGACAACCTGCTATCGGAGAGGTTTTACTTGATTTCCTGGAATTTGCCGGACCACGTATCCTGGTAGCGCACAGAGCGCCATTTGATATTGCCTTTATGAATGTCAAACTGTGCGAAGTTATCGGCAGGCGTGTAGTAAACCCGGTTATCGACACAGCCATCCTCGCTTCGTCTGTTTACCCATTCTACGATGATTATTCTCTGGAAAATTTAGCGCCCAGGTGCAAGGTTGACCTGGCCGGGCGGCACCATGCGTTGGCTGACGCGCGTATCGCCGCCAGTATCTTCATCCATTTGCTTGCTCAGCTCGAAGAAAAAGGGGTGACTAATCTTCCGCAGTTGGCTCAGCTGTTCAAAGAAGCGAACAAGCGAAGCAGCTATCCCATAGGTTACTAGCCACAGCACCCGTTAATTTTGTTTCCTCAGTAGTTTTTTTTGCGCCTTCTGCACCTGTACTTTAACCGCTACCGGCGCTGTCCCCCCACGACTCTGGCGAGCTTCCACAACCTTTATCGGGTCCAGCAAATCAGAGATATCTTCGGCCAGGGCCGGATGAAAGCGGCCGCGGCTGCCGGCATCTAGTTCGCTAAGGCGTAATCCTTCGCAACGACTAAAGGCTATCAACCGGCCAACAATATGGTGTGCTTCCCGAAAGGATACACTTTGCCGCACCAGATAATCGGCCAGGTCTGTCGCGCACAGATAATCGTCGTCAACCGCTTCTGCCAGGCGTAAGTTGTTCACACTCATGCTTTGTATCATGCCATCAAACAGAGGCAAGAGCTGTTTAAGCGTATCCACCGTATCAAAAAGCCCTTCTTTATCTTCCTGCAAATCCTTATTGTAAGCCAACGGCAGCCCCTTTAGAACTGTAAACATCGCAAAAAGACTGCCATAAACCCGGCCTGTTTTACCGCGAATAAGTTCTGCCACGTCAGGGTTTTTCTTCTGGGGCATCATACTGCTGCCGGTGGTATAAGCATCGTCGAGTGCAATAAAATTGAACTCCGCTGACGACCAAAGAATCAACTCTTCACAGAAGCGGCTCAGATGCATCATCAGTATGGCGGCAAATGCTAAAAATTCGACGATATAATCTCGGTCGCTAACTGCATCGATGCTGTTTTCATAAAGGTGAGCAAAGCCAAGTGTGTTCGCTACCATCTCCCGGTCAATCGGAAAGCCCGTTCCGGCCAGTGCTCCGGCGCCCAAGGGCATCAGATCGGAACGAACCAGTGCTCCCTGCAAACGTTCCCGATCCCGCTCCAGCATCCAAAAATAGGCAAGCAAGTGGTGAGCGAGAAGAACTGGTTGGGCACGCTGCAGGTGTGTATAACCGGGTATGATCACTTTTTCATAGCGTGAAGCCAACTGCAGAAGCGTTTCCTGAAACCGGTGCAGTAGTCGATCAATAACTGCGATTTCTTCCTTCAAAAACATATGCATATCCAGAGCAACCTGGTCATTACGACTTCTGGCCGTGTGCAGCTTCCCCCCCACGGAACCGATCTTCTCAATGAGGCGCTTTTCAATGTTCATATGGATATCTTCAAATTCCAAATCAAATAAGAATGCGTTACTTTCGATCTCTACCGCAATCTCTTCTAATCCTTTGATCACCGCCGCTGCCTCAGCATTGGTGATAATTTTACAGGCAGCAAGCATCTCAGCATGCGCTATGCTGCCCTTCAGATCACAGCTTGCCAAACGCCGATCGAATGGCAGCGATGCGGTAAATATTAACACTGCCTCAGCTGTATCCTTGGAAAACCGTCCTTGCCATAGTTTTTTCAGTTTGATTCTACCTCCTCGTCAGAGCGTCTTCCTCTGCCTGTCCAGCATTCCTTTAATGGTTAGCGGAAGACCATATAGGTTGATAAAGCCCTGGGCATCTTTCTGTTTGAAGAGCTGATCAGCCTCGAAAGTAACCATACCATGATGATAAAGGGTGTGCGCTGAAGCTCTGCTGGAAACTGTAATATTGCCTTTGTAAAGCTTCAAACCGATAGTACCAGTAACTGTTTCCTGAGTTGCCAAGATAAAGCCATCCAATGCTTCGCGCAGAGGAGAAAACCAGAGGCCGTTATAGATCAACTCGGCATATTTAAGCGCCACTGCTTCCTTGTAGTGATAAGTATCCCGATCGAGCGTGAAATGCTCGAGCTCACGGTGGGCAAAAGCAAGCAAAGTGCCGCCCGGTGTTTCATAAATACCGCGCGATTTCATCCCCAAAAGACGGTTTTCCACGATATCTACCCGCCCGATACCGTGCCTGCCGGCAATGCGGTTCAACTCGGTGATCAACTCTACCGGACTAAGCTTTAGATCATTTACAGCCGTGGGAATCCCTTTTTCCCAACTGATCGATACCTCCTCGAACTGATCGGGCGCCTTCTCGGGAGCAACTGTCAGACGGAACATTTCAAGATCCGGTTCCCTGGCCGGATCTTCCAAAATTCCTCCTTCAAAGCTGATGTGCCAGAGGTTACGATCGATGCTATATGGTTTATCAGCTGTCACCGGTACCTCTATGTTATGCTTGCAAGCGTACGCAATACAATCACTGCGAGATTTAATATTCCATTCCCGCCAGGGGGCAATAATTTTCAAATGGGGGTTCAGAGCCTTAACTGCCAGCTCAAAACGAACCTGGTCATTTCCTTTGCCGGTTGCGCCATGGGCTATGGCAGTTGCACCCACCTGTTCCGCTATTTCAACCATCCGTTTACCGATAACCGGGCGGGCAATGGCAGTGCCGAGCAGATATTTTCCTTCATAGACCGCTCCCGACTGAATCATGGGAAAAATATAATCTCTGACCAGTTCATCCCTCACATCTTCAATAAAAATCCGGGAAGCTCCTGTTTTGATGGCCTTTTCTTCCAGGCCACTCAACTCCACATTCCCCTGACCAACATCTGCAGTCATCGCCACTATTTCATAATCATACACCTCTTGCAGCCATTTCACTATAACTGAAGTGTCAAGTCCGCCGGAATAAGCAAGGACTACTTTTTCTCTTGTCATTATCTATCCCTTCCTCACATGTGCCACGATGCTGTTTGTTACTATGCTGCAGTGCCCTCCAATCACCTTCTATTCCTTCAGCTCATAGATTGTTTTTTTAAGAATCGCAAGCCCTTCCGCTAGCTCTGCAACGGTAATGGTTAAAGGAGGCAGGAACCTCAGGGTAGTTTCGCCAATAGCGTTGATCAAAAGACCGTCGGCACAACAGCTATCCTTGATCTGTCCGGCCAGAGGTTGTTTAAGCTCGAGAGCGCAAATCATCCCAATTCCCCGGTACTCGTCAATTAAATGGGGAAATTCTGCGGCCAGGCTGGTCAGTTCAGTTTTTAAGAACAAACCCTTTTCCAACACAGTGCCCAAAAAACCTTCCTGCAATAATATGCCGAGTACTGCCAGCGACGCCTGACAGACTACAGGGTTACCGCCGAACGTGGAGGCATGGTCCCCTGGCTGCAAAACAGCAGCATACGGTTCACTGACCAGCAATGCCCCAATCGGAAGGCCGCCACCCAAACCTTTGGCCGCTGTCAATAAATCCGGTTTTGCATCCCAGTTCTCATATGCCCACAACTTACCGGTGCGGCCCATGCCGCACTGCACCTCATCAAAGATCAATAACATCCCGTGCCGATCACAGAGCTCTCTTAACCCAAGGATAAAAGATTTTTCTGCAGTGTAAACACCGCCCTCACCCTGAACCGGCTCAATCATAATCGCAGCCGTTTCTGCATCGATCAGCGCTTCAAAAGATTTGAGATCATTGAAACAAGCATACGAAAACCCTTCCACAAGCGGCTCAAAAGCCCTTTGATATTTCGGCTGACCGGTAGCAGTGAGCGTCGCCAGGGTGCGCCCGTGGAAAGAACGGTGTGCCGTTATAATCTTATAGCGATCAGGCCTGTTTTTACGAACCAGTTTAATAGCCGCCTCGTTTGCCTCAGCGCCGCTGTTGGCGAAAAAGACCTTGCCGGCCATGGAGTGCTTCACCAACTCCCGGGCCAGATTAACCTGTGGTTCACTGTAATAAAGATTTGAGGTGTGCATTAGCAGCGCAGCCTGCACCTGAATGGCATGTACCACTTCCGGATGACAGTGACCGACGATGTTTACCGCCAGACCGCATAAAAAATCAATGTATTTCCGGCCTTTTTCATCCCACAGATAAGAACCCTCACCTTTTACCAGGCAAGGCGTTTTGTCAGGCTGTCGATTATAGGTATTGATAATATATTGCGCTTCCTGTTCCTGTATGGTCCTCATCGCTTTCTCACCCCAATTTAATACAATTATTGTGTAACCATTGTCCCGACGCCGGCATCGGTAAAGATTTCTAAAACCAGCGAGTGCGGCACCCTGCCATCAATAATATGAGTGCGGAGTACCCCCCCATCCAGCGCCAGCAGGCATGCTTCAACCTTGGGGATCATTCCCCCATTGATCTGGCCATCCTGGATCGAATCCCTGATCTGTTTCCGGCTGATGGAAGAAATAAAATTGAGATTACCATCCTTTTTGCTGTAAACTCCTTCTACATCGGTCAGGATAATCAACTTTTCCGCTTTCAAGGCAACTGCAAGTTCGCCGGCAACGTGATCAGCATTGATATTCAAGCTTTCTCCTTTATGCCCGGCGCCAATCGAAGATATTACCGGTATGTAGCCGTTGTCACTGACAGTATGAATGAGAGCCGGGTTAACCTGAGTAATTTCTCCCACCCTGCCTAAGTCTACAGCTTCAGCTTCAGGTTTTCCCTTGACTGGCTGCCGTTCTTTGCGCCGCGCCTGGAACAAATCAGCATCACGGCCGCTTAAACCAACCGCTTTGCCGCCTTGCTGGTTAATAAGGCTGACAATTTGCTGATTAACCTTGCCCATTAAGACCATTTCCACAATTTCCATCGTTTCATCATCGGTTACACGCAGGCCATTCACAAAGCTGGGTACTTTACCCATCTTATTCATGACCTGGTTAACTTCTTTTCCTCCGCCATGTACGAGAACCGGTTTTACCCCAATGTATTTAAGCAGCACCAAATCAACTATCACCGATGCCATCAGTTCCTCGCTAACCATGGCCTGCCCGCCGTACTTTATAACGAAATACTTACCGGCAAAAGCGCGTATATACGGCAACGCTTCCACCAGAACTTCTGCTTTGCGAATGCTGAGCAAAGCTTCCTGATTCATTTTCTTCACCTTCCCCTTGTTTATGAGCGGTAATTGCTGTTTATGCTGATATAGGCATGACTCAAATCTGTACCCCAGGCAGTTATTGAGGTCGTTCCGTAATTAAGATCAACCAAAACAGGAACATCCCTGTTTTGCAGAACCTCTTTCACTCCGGCTTCACTGAAAGGAACGGCACCACCGCCTGATGCTACCTGGTGCGAACCAATGTATATGTCAACGAGGTTCGGTTCAAAATCCACGTTGGCATAGCCAAGAGCAGCAATAATACGGCCCCAGTTGGCGTCTTCACCGTAAAAAGCAGTTTTAACCAGCAGTGAGTTTAGCACTGAGCGGGCCAGTATCCTGGCACTCGGACGATCGGGAGCACCATTAATAGTAAGAGTAATCACCTTGGTTACACCTTCCCCGTCTCCGACAATTCGACAGGCCAGTTCCTGGCACACTCTCTGCAGCAGAGTTTTAAACTGTTCGAAAGCAGGTGTGCCCGCAACGATTTCCACTCCTTTTGCTGCGCCGTTAGCCAACACCAGGGCAGTATCGTTAGTTGAAGTGTCACCGTCGATCGTGATCAGATTAAAAGAGTTGTCCACTGCTTCCTGCAAGAGACTTTGTAATAAGGAGCGTTCAATTTTGGCATCAGTGGCCAGGAAAGCAAGCATGGTAGCCATATTTGGGCAGATCATCCCCGAACCTTTGGCTATGCCGGCCAGATGAAAATCGCCGTCCGGAGAAGAACAGCGGTAAGCTACCTGCTTGATCCCTGTATCCGTGGTCAGAATCGCTTCAGCAGCGCTGGTGTCGGCCTGGGGGCCTGTTGCCAGAGCAGATACTGCCGTGCCAATACCGTCCCTGATTCTTTCCATGGGCATCGGTACACCGATAACACCGGTTGAGCAAACCAACACCTGCCCGGCAGTAATCCCCAGGTTCGCAGCAACAGCTTCGGCCATCTCCAGTGCATCCTGCCTTCCCTGCTCACCCGTACAAGCATTGGCATTACCACTGTTAACGACTATCGCCCTGATCGGATTTTCCAGGTGGGAACGGCATAGATGGACGGGTGCCGCCTGCACCAGGTTCATGGTGAAAACACCTGCAGCCACGGCATCATATTCGGTATAAAGCATAGCGAGGTCTTTGCCGTTTTTCTTGATACCGCAGGCAATACCGGACGCTCGAAAACCCTCTACAGCACTAATGCCTCTGTTTTGCAGTTTGATGAATGATTCCTGATTGTTCATTTGAACCCTCCAAAAAATTTATTTTCAGCCTGCGCTAAACATGCGCTCAAGAGTTTTTTTGCCAAATGTTTTGCGCACTACACTTACAAGTAAGCCGGTTGGCCGAGGCCGGTAATTTCAGGAATAGAAAACAATATATTCATATTCTGCACAGCCTGACCGGATGCTCCCTTAACCAGATTATCAATTGCCGCTATAACAATCACTCTGTCGGTTCGTTTGTCCAATCGTACGGCCAGATCGCAATAATTGCTGCCGCGCACCAGGCGGGTTTCAGGCAGATCAGGCGGCTCGATTACCCGCACAAAAGGCTGCCCGGTGTAAAAACGGTGATAGCAGGAGTAAACATCTTCCTGTGTTACCTGATGTAACTCCAGATAGATTGTACTTAAAATACCGCGTACCATCGGTACCAAGTGTGGCGTAAAAGTGACGCGCAATTTTTCCCCTGCCAGTCTGCCCAATTCCTGCTCGATTTCTGGAATATGCTGATGTCCGGCCACCCGATATGCTTTAAAATTCTCAGTGCACTCGGGAAAATGAAAAGCCTGCTTTGGAGAACGTCCGGCTCCGGAAACACCCGATTTGGCATCAATGATAATTGTTTTCAGGTCAACCAGACTTTCTACAAGCAGAGGGGCGAGGGCCAACAAAATACTGGTCGGGTAACAGCCAGGGTTGGCAATCAGTTCTGCGTTTTTGATTTCATCCCGATTAATTTCAGGCAATCCATAGACTGCTGTTGACAGAAGTTCGGCAAAAGGGTGATCCAGATCGTACCATTCCCTGTACAGCGATGGCTGCTTTAACCTGAAATCAGCGCTTAAATCAATTACCTTAAAGCCGCGGCCAAGCAACGCTGGCACTACCGTCATTGATTGACCGTGCGGCAGCGCGCAGAAAACCACATCCACCCATTCTGGTATCAGCTCAATCTGCAGCCGATCGAGCTTTTGCTCCACACAGCCTCGAAATTGAGGATGAACATCAGAAAAACGCGTCCCGGCATGGCTTTCAGAGCTTAAAAATAATATTTCCGCTTCAGGATGTCCATGTAAAAGACGGATCAACTCAACTCCGGTATAACCGGTTGCGCCCAAAACAGCGACTTTTATCATTAGATTAGATCCTCCTCTTGCGTGGCGCGCACAGAAAAGCCCCTCATCCATTAAAGGACGAGAGGCTCGCGGTACCACCTTTATTGATCGGCCAACAGGGCCAATCCTCTCTTGTCGTTCCCACTGGAAACGACCTTGATAACGGTATAAAACCGGTACGGCCTACCCACTAACCTTTTAATTTAAGTCAGCTTCAACCGACGCCTCCGGGGTGCGCTTCACCGCCTGCTTGCAGTCCGGACTTTCACCAACTCCGGCTCGCTCTTACCTCCACAATGCGGTTACTCTCCCCATCAAGGGCTTTGTATTATAATTATTGATTGTATCTCACATCGGCAATAAAAGTCAATACTTATGATCGATTTTACTTACAAAGGTATGTTACCGTGTTTGCGCATCGGGCGAGGTTTACGTTTACTTTCGATCATACTCAGGCCGCGGACCAGGTAGGCGCGGGTCTGGCGCGGATCGATTACATCATCAACCCAGCCCCGGGCGGCAGCAATATAAGGGTTGGCATATTTTTCGCGATATTGTTGAGCCAGTTCCTTACGTTTTTGATCTTTATCATCTGCTTCATCCAGTTCCCTGCGGTTGACAATATTGACCGCACCCTCCGGCCCCATGACGGCAATCTCCGCTGAAGGCCAGGCCAGGCAAATATCCGCGCCAAGAGATCGGGAACTCATGGCGAGATAGGCTCCCCCGTAGGCCTTGCGCAAAATGACAGAAATCTGCGGCACAGTTGCTTCAGAATAAGCATAGAGCAGTTTAGCACCATGACGAATCACCCCGCCCCACTCCTGCTCGACACCGGGCAAGAAACCGGGCACATCGACAAAAGTAATCATTGGCAGGTTAAAACAGTCGCAAAAACGAACAAAGCGGGCAATCTTATCTGAAGAGTTAATATCGAGACAGCCGGCTTTGATCCGTGGTTGATTGGCGATTATACCCACCGGGCGACCGTTGATATGGGCAAAACCGATAACGGCATTCTGCGCATAACCCTTTTGCACTTCAGTCAGAACGCTGCCGTCAATAACCCGACGGATAACCGCTCGCACATCGTAAGAGCGACTGGGATTGTCTGGAACCAAAGTCGCCAGCTCTTCCTGATCCAGCTCCGGTTCACGGGGTTCCGCAAGCGGGGGATCGTCGACATTATTTGAGGGCAGAAAACTGATCAGGTTCCGAATTTGCGCAAAACAGTCGTCTTCATCTTCGGCAAAAAAGTGCGCAACTCCGCTTGTCTCATTATGCGTAACAGCGCCACCGAGTTCTTCGGGCGTAACATCTTCACCGGTAACCGTTTTGATCACCTGCGGCCCGGTGATAAACATATTACTCGTCTTGTTAACCATAAATATAAAATCGGTAATTGCCGGGGAATAAACTGCACCCCCGGCGCACGGTCCCATAATAACCGATATTTGCGGAATCACACCCGAGCAGAGGGTGTTGCGGTAAAAAATGGAACCATAGCCGTTGAGGGCATAGACCCCTTCCTGGATGCGTGCCCCCCCGGAATCGTTAAAACCGACGATAGGAGACCCTGTGCTGGCCGCAAGATCCATTACTCTGCATATTTTGGCAGCATGAACTTCGCCAAGCGAACCGCCGGCCACTGTAAAATCTTGCGCATAAATATAGATCCGACGACCGGCTATCGTGCCATATCCGGTCACAACACCCTCGCTCGGATTAGGATAGTCGAGGCTGCTGGCATCTTCCAGGCCGGTTTGCGAAAATGTACCCAATTCGACGAAACTATCCGCGTCCAAAAACTTAGCTAAGCGTTCACGGGCGGTCAGCTTATTTTTTTTGTGCTGCTCTTCAATTCTTTTTGTGCCACCCCCGACCAGTGTTCGCTGGCGCCTTTCTTCAAGGTGCCTTAATTTCTCATCCATTACCTGTCACCACTCTCTACCCTATTTTTACAGCGCATTACCGCTCACATAGTTCAATTAAAATTCCACCGGTCGATTTCGGGTGCAGGAAAGCGATTCTGGCTCCACCTGCCCCGTAGCGAGGCTTTTCATCGATCAGCTCAATACCCTGTTCTTTGAGCTGCTTCAGCTTTTCTTCAATGCCGGAAACGCGGAAAGAGAGATGGTGTATCCCTTCCCCTTTTTTTTCGAGAAATTTACCTACCGGACCGGCAGGATCGGTT
>DATIKA010000006.1:0-2217 GCA_035478055.1 Candidatus Limnocylindrales bacterium
TGGTCCGGTTGTAAAAATAAGTTTATTCTGAGGTGATAACGGATCGATCCCGGGAGGCAGCATCTTCATCAGAAGATAACTACCCAACCCCTTGCCGCCCAGATACTGTTTATAAACCTGCTCTTCAATCTTCTGTTCACTGATATCTGATGTCGTTAAATCGACAACCAGAAGTTTCCCATGCGAAGCCAGCACCTATGATCCGCCCCCCTGCTCTTCGGCAATTGCCGCTTCCAAAATATCAAGGCCCCTATTCAGCAGTTCAATCGGGATATTCACCGGCATCAGCAGCCGAATCACGTTACTGAAGATACCGGCAGTAAGAATCATCAAACCTTTCCCGGAGCATCGCTTCACAATTGACTTTGCTGCTTCCGGCGCCGGTTCTTTCGTGATGCGATCTTTAACCAACTCGATAGCCTGCATGGCACCAAGGCCGCGTTGTTCACCAATTAATGCAAACTTTTGCTGCATCTGTTTCAAACGGGTAACTGTTACTGCCCCGGTTTCCACAGCCTTACGCCCCAGATCTTCCCTGTCAGCAATTTCCAGCACAGCCAGGGCCGCAGCGCAGGCTACAGGGTTACCACCGTACGTGCCACCAATTTCTCCGGGCCCAACAGCATCCATAACATCCGCTCTTCCTGTAAGGGCGCTGAGAGGCATACCTCCTGCCAGCGACTTGGCCATAACCATCAGATCAGGAGCAACCCCATAATGATTGCTGGCAAACGGGCCACCTGTTCGATAAAAACCAGATTGAATCTCATCTAATATTAACAAGACATCATGACGATGGCAAATCTCATGCAGCACTTTATAGTAGTCAGGCGGTGGGACGATAAATCCGCCTTCGCCTTGTACCGGTTCCGCGATTATTGCGGCCACGTTATCGGCGGTACATTCAACAGCAAAGAAATCATGCAAATACCTGGCACAGCGCAAATCACAGGCCGGATAGGTAAGGTTAAAGCGGCAACGATAACAATAAGGCGCTGGTATCTTGTATGTATCCGGTGCGAAGGGGCCAAACCCGTATTTGTAAGGCTTAACCTTGGAGGTTAAAGACATCGCCATAAGGGTGCGCCCATGAAAAGCACACTCGAGAGAAACTATCGCTGTTTTTTTAGTGAAACGGCGGGCAATTTTAACTGCATTCTCCACCGCTTCGGCGCCACTGTTGAACAGGGCTGTTTTTTTCGGAAAATCACCTGGAGTAAATTGATTTAATTTGCGAGCCAGTTCGACATATGGTTCGTACATGGCCACCATAAAACAGGTATGCAGGTATTTTTCCGCTTGCACTTTAATGGCTTCCACCACAGCCGGATGGTTGTGTCCAAAGTTGACCACACCGATACCGCTCACAAAATCGATAAATTCGTTTCCATCCACATCTACAATCACAGCACCCCTTGCTTCTTTCACAAATGCCGGCAAAACATAAGAAATACCGCGTGGTACGTTTTCGTCGCGAACCTTCATCAGCTCTTGAGACTTAGGTCCCGGTACACCTGCATTTAGATCCATACCATAAATTCCCCTTTCAAAAATGCGATTATTTACTTTTATTACGCACAATAATGATGCCAGGTAACCACAGCCAGAATAAGACGTCTATTAAGTGCCGAACTTTTTGATTAAGCCCGAAAAACCTGCATCGAACAACACGCGGCTGTTTAATATCATATTTTGCTCAATGTAATATAAAAACAACCTGATTGTAATACTCCTGTAATGTTCAAGGTTTATTATGCAAGCAAGTTGACCCCCTCTTTTTATATATACACTTTTGCGCAGTTTAATTAAACTGCGTTTTTTTTTATCACTACCTAACCCGTATACCTTTGATATTGTGTTTTTGGTTAACCATTTCAAACGCTGCTTCTTCCGGGGAGCAAAGGCCACACTTCGAAGGCAACTTTGCGCCTGAAGCTAGCCCCTACATTTGCCGGAGATGGAATACCGATTCACCTTCTTCGGGCAGACAAATGTGCTCTGTTCCCATTATTCCACAATCTGCTGGCATTTGCCACGACTTTAGCAATCAGGCCGCACCATTAATCTTTTCACCCTAAACTTTAATTGTAAACCTCCATTAAAATTTATGGTTGACAATATAGCAACTTCCCCTTACAATACAGAGAAAATCTTCCGCAGAGGTTGGCATGAATATAACAAAAGACTGTATTTTAAAACATTTGCGTGAAAACCGGG
>DATIKA010000007.1:0-2238 GCA_035478055.1 Candidatus Limnocylindrales bacterium
TCAAACCTTTCATGATGGTGCAGGATACCCTGGACGCAGGGAGCCAACTGGCTGGTGTGCCCGACTATAGCGGCGCCCATTTTGGAGTGGGACCTGATAACTGCCCATTCCTCCGGAGTTAAGGGTTCTTTTTTCTGGAGCAATTCATCACTGATGCCGATTTTACCGATATCGTGCAGAAGGGCACAGGTGCCCAACCGGTTGATTTCAAGTTGATTCATGCCAAGACGTTCTCCCATAGCGACGGCATAATCATGAACTTTTTTAGAATGGTTCTGGGTTTGACGGTCACGGTTGTCAACAGTGGTGGCCAGAGCGTAAATAGTACTTAGAGCTCCGGTTTCAGTGCCTTCAGAAATTCGTATGTTAACTGCATCTTTGCGTGCCTGATTCAGGTTTGAAGAGGAGCAAACACTACGGTTGCGACCGGAGCGTTTGGCTTTGTAAAGAGCTGCATCTGCGGCGGCAATCAGTTCAGCCGGCGAAATACCGTCACTTGGCCAGCTTGACAATCCCAGGCTCAGGCTGACAGGCATGGAACCAATCTCTATCCTGGCAAATGTCTGCTGTCGTATTCTCTCAGCTACTTTTAAGGCAGATTCGATAGGTGTCTGCGGCAATACGATGGCGTATTCATCGCCCCCATGGCGGAACGCTCGATCAGATTCGCGAATGGTATTTTGAATAATCTGACCGATCTGGCGTAATAACTCGTCGCCGGCCAGATGACCGTAATGGTCATTGATGTTTTTGAGAGAATCAAGATCGATAAGAATAAAAGAAAACACACCGCCGTAGCGTGAGTGACGCCCTATTTCGCCATTAAGGGTCTCATCCAGCGAGCGGCGGTTGAGTAAACCGGTTAAACTATCGACACGAGCCAACCGTTCAGTTTTGGCATAAAGCCGTGCGTTTTCGATAGGCATGGCTATTTGCGTGGATAGTTGCTGCAGCAAATTTATTTGCCGGGTGTTATACACGTCAGGTTTGCGTGAAGCAACTAACAAAGTGCCGATAACTTGATTTGAAATTGTCAGGGGCAAATAGGCTATAGAACGGATCCCATGCTGGAGATGATATTGAGCGCTGGAAAAACGGGCTTCAATCTCTAAATCGTGGTCAACAGTGGGTTTGGCATGCATAGCTGCCCATTCCGTACCGGAGCCTTTCAACGGCATTCGTTCGCCTACTTTCCAGGGAGAACCTATATCCGTAGCAATAGCCATAAAGTAAATTTCCGAATCCTCGATGACCACAATGGCAGCCCAGTCAACTTCTACCACTCTCTTCAACTCGCGAATAAAGTGGTTATAAATTCTCTGAATATCCAGACTGGACGTTATTATGGCATTGGAGCGGTTGATCACAGATAATTCTTCCTCTCTTTCTCTCAACTGCTCGCTAATATATTCTTTCTCCAGGCTGACAGCCACGCGGCTTATAACATCTTCCAGAATGGTGTATTCTTCCAGGTTGTAACGCCCGGACTTTTTGGAATCCATAACCAGAATACCGATCAGGCGGTTGCGGCTGATCAAGGGAATGAATAACTCAACATTATTGCGTTCAATCATGTCCTTTTCCTGCTGCCATAAACCCAGGAACTCAGGTTGCACGGACAGACTTTCACGAGTAAGGGGTCTCCGTTCGCGTTTTAAATATTCTACAATCGGATTGTCACCCCTCAGCTTGAAATTCGAAATTGCTTCAGCTTTGTTAACGGTTTCAATATTTTGAGTGTCATAATTGCCGCCGGAATCTACAAACAGCAGCCCTGCTTTGTGGCAGCCAACGGCCTGTATGATTAATGCCAGTAATTCAGCACCCTGTTCTTTGAGACTGAAAACGTTCTGGATTTTGTTGGCGAATTCTACCAGATGTTCACGGTGCTTGAAGCTCTCGCCCTGAATTGCTCTGTTGATAAACCGGGAAAGATAGGGATGTAATTTGTAAACCATTATGGCAGAGATTGTGGCAGACAGAGTTACCACCAGAAGTGAAATTATCGTAATGTCGAAACTGAAAAGGAAATGAAGCAGAAAAACTAACAGCCAGAATGCAAATATTCCGATAAACAAAGAAGTCACCCAGACAGTGCCCCGTCTTAATACTGAGCGAATGTCCACCAACTGTTGGCCTATCACTGCGTAGCTTAAAATCAAAGCAATAAACAGATTACCTATATGTCCGAGCGGGAATTCTCTCCCCGCTGGAACAATGGCCAACAGCATAAAGAAG
>DATIKA010000008.1:0-4699 GCA_035478055.1 Candidatus Limnocylindrales bacterium
ACCTCCATCCGCAGCGCTTCCGCAATCTGCTTCGCCGCCTCACGCATAGGGCGGGAAAGGCTGCGATAATCGTCGTCGCTTACAGCCCGCTGCAGCACCGGCAGTGGGATATTCCCCACACCATAAACCAGAAGTTCGCTACGATTTTCTCCCAATTTATCGGCCTTATAGAGAACCTTCAGGTTATGGTAGTCATATTTGCACGCAAAGATGTTAACGAGCTCTGGATCGGGAGCAAAGTGGCGCAGATCCGCATAGACAAGGTGCATTACCTGGTCGAGCATCACCTCGTAATCATAAATACTGCTCATGGAAGCAATATATTCGGCGTACTCACTCTCACCAAGAACTTTGAGTACTTCCTCAGCACTCGTCGCTTCAACCATACGTTCTATTTTGCCACGGGCCAACAGACTGGTTTCCATAGCCCGAATTCTACCGACAGCATAAGCGTACTGCTCATTGTCCACAGTAATATTCCGGCCTCCTCTCTAGTTTTTCTTCTTAAGGAAGCTAGGAGGCTTACTCCGACACTAGACCAACAAAAGTTGGTCAAGTGTATCAAGACACCCCCCAGAACTTAAATGATTACTCCGTAAAAAGCATTTCAGCTACGGCCGGTTCCAACACATCACGCTGCATGCGTAAGCGGGAATCAAAAGAATTGTTGATCTCCACTTCCCCTGCACGCAAAACAAAACCACCTCTGAGCGGACGAGTTTCTGCAGCAATGGTGAGTTCTCCCTTTTTCCCCTGGCCCCGTAACGCCTCATTCAACTCGCCCAGAAAAGATGAATCGTAGTAGTCTCTTTGACCGTAGGAAGCGATGATCTCTTCATCGCCATGCTGCACCGACGCAAGGATCATTGGAAAAATAGATTCCAGATAAGCCACTTGATCCAGTTCCTGTAATCTAGATAAAGCATGGGTAAAAGTATTCTCAATCAATTCCTCTTTGGCTGCTAAAATCTCTTTACGTGCATCTAATTCAGCGAGGGTTAAAGTACGGCGTTTTTTTTCTTCAGCCTGGATCCTGGCCTCGGTCAACAAGGTTTCACGGCGCAGCATTGCCTCCTTCTCGCCACGTTCGGTGAGTTCAGAGGCACGTTGCCGTGCCTCATTCAGAACTTGCTCCGCATGTGCTTCTGCCTCGGCGATAATTTTTTCCTTCAACCTTTCCGCTCCAGACATCGGATCAATCACATCCTTAAAACTATAATGGAAGGAACATAAAGATCATAATAGACATGAGCAAAGCAAAAACAGCGTAAGTTTCCACCATAACAGGATAAATCATTGCTTTGCCGAATTCCTCGGGGCGCTTGGCAATCGTCTGAATAGCGGCAGCAGATGCTTTCCCCTGATAAATAGCAGAGAACCAACCTACAAAACCGACGGGCAAAGCGGCAAAGAGCAACCCCAGTCCTTGAGCGATGGTCAGGGGTAGGATATCCCCTGCCATGATTCCCGTGCGGAAAAGAATTAAAAAACCCATGATCAAACCGTAAATTCCCTGTGTGCCCGGCAGTGCGCACAGCACTATCGTAAGACCGAATTTATCCGGGTCTTCACTGATAACACCAGCTGCAGTTGAACCGGCAATACCAATGCCGATCGCCGAACCGATTCCTGCCAACAGCGTGGCTGCAGCAGCCCCAAGAAGACCTAACGCCAGACCTAATTCCATACTTGATGCCTCCTTTTAGTAGTTACAGTAATGTATCTCTTTCCTTTACCACCGATTATTCGAGAGTTACATGCACATAATTCGTGTTCATTTTAAATGGCTTAAAAGGACGACCGCCACCTTCAAAAAAACGGTTAAAAAACTCCAGATACTGCAAACGGCTGGAGTGCACATAAGCACCAAGGATATTGATCACAAGGTTAAAAATATGGCCACCAATCAGCATGATCACCATAAGAACAATCCCGATCGGCGATCCGCCTAACATAAGGGCGAGCATATTGATGGACGTTGCAATAACGCTGGTAGCAAGCCCAAGCGCCAACAGGCGGGAATAGGAAAGAATATCGCCCAGGTAGCCGGTGGTGTTATAGAGGGCAAATAATCCCGCGCCAAATTTTTTAAAGATACCTTTCTGCCCGCGCCCCTGCGTCAGCAGCAGCCCGGCTGCGGCACCATATGCGAGGACACGTGCCACTGCGGAAAGCTGAGGAAAAGCCAACATAATTAACCCGGCCAAGAAAAGAGCCCAGAAGAGTTGATCAGAAACAGCGTCCATCCATTTGCCTTCACGCGCATTTCGGTAAAACATGAGCCCCATACCGACAAATATTTGAAAAATTCCGATAGCAAGAGCATAGATGAGCATACGCATCGGATCGGCCATAGCATCAAAAAACAACGGCCTGATCGGAATTAGACCACCAAACCATCCGCCAATGAGAGCACCAAAAATAATCGTGGAAACGCCGCAGGCCACCACAATCCTAAAAACACGGCGAGCATTCTGCCCCAAATTTGCTTTCCACAGCATCAAAGCCCCGAGAACGGTGATAATCACCCCGTAGCCAGCATCAGACATACAAATACCAAAGAATGCAACAAAGAAAGGTGTCAAGGCGAAAGTCGGATCAAGGCCGCGGTGATGAGGTGTGCCATAAAGAGAGGTAATAAACTCGAAGGGAGCCGCAAAAGGAGGATTTTCCAATGCTACAGGAAACTGCTCTTCACCTTCCGGTTCTCTGGCTATCGAGAGCACCGTATTGCAATTAACAGCCAGTTTCTGCTCCAGATCGGGAAGTTCTTTCTCTCTGACCCAACCCTCGATTACAAATGCATTTGACGTGCGTGCAAGGTTACTGAGAAGCTGTTTTTTATCTCGCTCCATCACCAGGTAGTCGCTATATTGGTTTAACAGTGAACGGGAGACGACTTGAATTTTAACTTCGTCCAACAGCGCCTGACGCTGCTCAGCAATACATTTAAGCTCATCTTCTATGCGAACCAGGTTTTCAGCCGGCGTCCCCTGGAGCGAATTAAAATCCTGACGGTTAAAACTAAACGGCTTAAGCGCTTCTTTCACCGTCTCACTGCTGCTCGCTGCATAGGCTATCATCAGATAAAGCTCCGTCCGATCAGCGTAGGCCTCCTCTAAAAAACTTTCAGGAGCAGCACTGGCCAGGGCCGCCCGGAAACTATCCCCCTCTTCAATGGAGAGAATTCCCAATTCGAGGCAGACCTGCGTTGTAGTGCGAATCTCTTGCAGTGGCGCAGCAAGCCCGTTCCATGGTTGCAACATGGTACGTATGTTTTGCAGGCGAGTCTCGTCATTCCTTAAAGACATCAACTTTTCGTCTATCCGGCGCAGTTCTTTATAAACCACCTGTGCTTCTTGCTCCCAACCTTCTGCCTGGGAATTAAATTCTCCCAACCCCAAAGGCTTCCGGTTATCCTCCAGACTGCTTAAAAAACCCTTTTTCTCCGGAAAATGGCGGCCCAGAAAATCAAGGGCAAAACGCATTTCGTTTAAGCGCCCCTCGAGCTCGTACAGTGATTCCTGCTCGCCATCATAATCCAGCGACTCAGCCCAAGCGGCCGCTGCCGCTGCCTTCCCCTGTAAATCAGTAATCTCCATAACAGCCATACGCTGTAGCAACCCAAGGGTGCAGTCTTTTTCAGTTTGATGACCGATGATATACACTTTCTTCATTTTAGCTACGGCCATCGGTCTTCACGATCCTCTCCATAACCATATTGATCGCTTCTTCCTGTCGCTTTTGAGCCACTTTCTGAAGCAGCTTCACCTGAGCAGAGGCACGCTGCCCTACAGGCACAACTTCCTCGTAAGCTTCCCGCTCAGCCGTAGCAAGAATTTCCCGTTTCCTGGCCTCACCCTCGGCTACGAACTGACGCACCAGATCTAACGCCCGCTGTTCTGCTTCCAAAATTATACGACGAGATTCAACCAGGGCATGGCGTCTGATTTCCTCTGCTTTCCCTTCCGTTTCGCGTATATCTTTGATCACTTCAGTAAGCAAAGCCTCACCTCCTCTATTTTTTCAATAGCATCCGGATTGCCTGTACAAAGCCCCCAACCGTAGCCAAAATCAAAGCAGCGATTATAAAGTAATCCGTATATCCGAAAACGCGTCCCAGGTACTGACCCAGCAGCAGTGCTGCAATCAACGGCAAAACTATCGTTAACGCCAGTCTCACTGCCAGCAACATCGCTGATAAGTTTTCCGGTTTAAAACCGGGCAATAAACCCACCTTCTTTGATTTCAACAGCGGAACATTGGGAATAATCCATGGATCTTTTTATCCAGTTTTTTTAGCCTTTCTTCATACTATATAGTGTTCATACAAACGGAAACCGGGACTATTTCCCGGGCTTCCACAAATATTGCTATCTTGGAGCCGGCAAGAGGACTTGAACCCCCAACATGCTGATTACGATTCAGCTGCTCTACCATTTGAGCTATGCCGGCTTTATGCATTGATATTATACCTTAGTTAACTTTTGTACTCAATATCAATTCACTTTTTACCCCTGGCACAGCACAATCAGTGATAAGATTTTTCGATTTACATCTTTGCCCGCACGACATCTTTAATTTTCATCAGTCTGGTTAAAGCGCCGCGCTCGTTTTCGTCCAGTTTCATGGTGACATAGCGGCTGGTTTGTACCAATTACGGGATCAGCACATACTCCAGCGCATTGACGCGGTGACG
>DATIKA010000009.1:0-8125 GCA_035478055.1 Candidatus Limnocylindrales bacterium
CGAACAAAGCGGTAGGGTCCGATGATAACAAGATTGCGAGTAGGATCCCAGGGTGCTAGAGTCCCCTGGCCAACTTTCGCGAACAGGCTGACGCACCAACTGAACAGTATCAATCCGAAAAATATAAAAAGTAAACCGACAAAACAAAACAGGTATGTAAGTATTAAGTTTTCATTACAAAAAGCATCGTCAGCGGTGAAAGCAGTGTGCAGCTTGTAGGGTACCACAACGACGACCATAAACGGCAATAACAAAATGGCTAATAAATGGCGTAACACTATCAAAACTGCTCACTCCATAATTTGCACTTTAGTAAAACTGCAAAAGACGTCATCGCAGATACACACAAAACCACCGGAACGGAATTTGCTTTAATTTAGGTCAATTTTAGCAATTTTCAATTATTTTTGTCAATTACGCAAAGCAATTGAAATTGTTACTCATAATTGCCTTAATTTATTTAGAGTGCTGTTCATCGCAAATATAGCGATCCAGGGTTTATCAGGGAGCAACGGTTTCGACAATGCGATGCCCGGTTGGACCCTGGCTGCTCCAGAATGAAAATTTCAGAAAGGCTGTAATGATCCCTTCGCCGACAAGTGCTGAAATAACTCGATAATTGATAGTAGTTCCCCATGCGCAGCTTTACTCACCGTTCTAATCCTAAATATGAGGAAAGCGTGGGCTATAAAGTTCAAGGCCCGCGCTTTTGTGCAAACTGGCGGAGAGAGTGGGATTCGAACCCACGGTGCCTTGCGACACACACGATTTCGAGTCGTGCGCCTTCAACCGGACTCGGCCATCTCTCCAAATAACCTATGTAAGTTATTATAACAGCCGCACTGCTTTTGTAAAGACCGACAAAGCCCCCGCAGGCTATACAAAGCCATAATTTTACTCACGTCGTTCCCTGAAAAATTCTTGCAGCAAGGCTGCACAGCGGCCTTCTAGGACTCCGCCGTTAACAACCACCCGGTGATTAAGCCTGCTGTCGCGTGGAATATCATACAAAGTACCGGCAGCGCCGCCTTTTGGGTCAGCGGCCCCATAAACCAAGCGTTCGAGACGAGCTTGCACCAGAGCGCCTGCACACATCGGACATGGTTCCAGGGTTACATAAAGTGTGCAACCGGCAAGGCGCCATCCACCCAACATTTTGCCGGCACGACGCAAAACCAGTATTTCGGCATGGGCCGTAGCATCACAAAACTCTTCGCGACGGTTGCGGTCAGATACCAGCACAACATCATTTTTTACCAAAACCGCACCGATGGGCACCTCTCCACAGCGAGCAGCTTCTTCTGCCTGCCCGAGGGCTTCAGCCATAAATGTTTCATCCGGCAACATTAACATAACCCCCAACAAGTATAGCATTTTTCAGAACACCCTGACCACCACGGATGATTGATGGAACGATAGCACGAACCGCCTCCCGAAGATACGCCGCCTGCCGCAACAGAAGTCCCCTCTTTACCATTATAAAAAGCTGCCCGGCTAAAGGACAGCTTTCAAGACCGCCATACAGCTCCACCTTTAATAAATCGAGTGTTATCTTTCGAACGTTAACGTACTGATCATAGCTCTGAATTGGGGTTCCGGTATGCGTTCAAGATCAACCACAATTCCGTCCCAGGTATCTGTCATTGTAATTAGGTCCGGTCCCTTGAATTCAATTTCCGCAATCCTTTCCCATTCTGCTTTATTACTATGATAAAGCTCCAGATAGTTTTTCGAGTCGGCAGGAATCAGTCGGTACTGGGTTCTAAACCAGTAGCCTTCAGGAGGCACGGCGACACTTACCATATCAGTAGTAAGAAACTGGAATAATATTTCTTCGCCTGCTGTTATTCCCTGCCATGAACCTACGATGTCACCCGTAGTGGCAGGCGCAGCGGGGCCACCGTCATCACGAAACAGAAACCAATATCCCGCTCCCGCGCCAAAGATAAATAACAGGGCAATGATCATTACCAGGGGCAACAAATGACGTTTGCGATTGATGTTACCTGGAACTGGCTGGTAATACACTCCCTCCCGAGGAAGTTCGCTTTTCTTCTTTGCCGCTTGAACTGGAATAGCAGCATCATTTGTCCGCTTTTTGATGACCGGCTCGATTTCGCCAACCATCGATTCGCAATGTTTGCACTTTATAGCTTTGATTGGAATATCTTCACGACAAAATGGACAGATTTTTAAATCAGACATATTCATACCTCCCAGACCTTTTTCTATGAACAACAAACAAACCCACACCATAATCAACCGAAAAACTAAGGGGCATTGCTGATATACAAACGTGCGAACTACATTATAACATAACACCCTTAACAATGTGCAGCTGGCTATTGCTTTAAGCAAAGTTATAAAGTATAATTGTGCGCAGAAGCCCTCCGTTTACTGTGTGAGTAAACTAAAGGGCCAGTTTTTTAAAGATCGGTAAAGGAGGTAGTTTGATGTTTAAATTGAAAGTTGCACCACTAATTAGACCGTTATTACTGCTTATGCTGGTTATATTGCTGTCTGCATTTCTGATCGGATGCGCTGGTGTTTTCTCCCGCAATGCAGAACCTGATGTAGAAGTAAACCCGGAGGGTAATTTACCCGGATGGCTGTTGCTAGCACACCGCACCACAGAAGGTCCCGGCAGCACCGCTGAAGAAATACTGAACCCGAAAAACCAAAACGAAGACACTGCAAACGAAGATGCTCCTGCACCTGAGGCTGCAGAGCCTGCTCCCTCAGTACCGGCAACCACGGCGCCGGCAGCTCCACCACCTCCCACAGCGCCGGCAGCACCTGTTGTTGATCCCAACGTGAACCCTGAACTACCGGGAACGATAGCTTATATAATATGGGAGAGAAAGCGTGCTGCAGCTCTTGCCGAAGAAGAGAGGAAAGCAGCAGAAGAAGCGAAAAAAGCAGAACCGGGAGGCTGGTTCAATATTGGGGAGGGGACTTCACCCTCCGGTTTCAGATAGCAACTGTCACCGCTTGGACGATATGTGAGCTAAATAGAAAAAACCTCGCCGGCATAACTCTGGTGAGGTTTTTTTGGTACGCCCGGCAGGATTTGAACCTGCGGCATCCTGATTCGAAGTCAGTTACTCTATCCGGGCTGAGCTACGGGCGCTTGTAGTAGTCAGACACAAACTAATGCTATTTAAACATATCCAGCAGATTTGATCAACACAAAATTTGCCATCTTGATTATTTTTATTTTAACCCCTTGACAGCTTGCCGCCTGCTATGATAGAAGTAAACAATATAATAACTGCTAAATGCCTTGAATGAGAATAGTAAGTGTGCTCAAGGTGCCAGAGCGAGCCGGCAACAGTGGAAGGCCGGCGCATACAAGCACACTGAATGGGCTCAGGAGCAGCGGACCGAACGTAAGGCACTCTTAACAAGTAGGCTCCGACGGAAACCTCTACCGTGACAAGGAGGGAGATATCAGCCCTGGCGAAGTTGCCGGGTTTGTATCTTACTAGAGTGAGATTCTACGGCGATCGTCTTCTGAGAGCCGGGCAGGGTCTTGAATCGGGTGGCACCGCGGAAGTCAGTCTTTCGTCCCAGGATGGATGAAAGGCTTTTTTGATCAAAATGTAATAACACGCCGCCCGATATTATGCTGACCATGCCTGACCCAGATACAAATTTTCGTTGACGGAATCTAATTAAGGTGGCACCGCGAAAAAGCCTTTCGCCCTTACTGGGTGGAAGGCTTTTATTTTTAACAAAAAGGAGGAAATATCTTGAGTGAAACAACCATTTGCCATCCTTCAGCAGATCAATTCTTTAAGCTTTCGGCTGAAAATACTCTGATCCCGGTTTATCGCGAGATCATCGCCGATCTGGAAACTCCAGTTTCAGTTTACGCCAAAGTGTTCTCCGGAAGTTACTCATGCCTGTTGGAGAGTGTAGAAGGCGGGGCCAGCCTGGCGCGATATTCGTTTATCGCCGGTGACCCCTTTATCATTTTTCAGGCGTACGGGCAACGGCTTGAGATTACTGAGGACGGTCACAAAACAGTAAAAAGAGGAAATTTTGTTACAGTTCTGCGGGCATTACTGGCAAAATATAAAGTTGCACCGATTCCGGGGCTGCCGCGGTTTTTTGGCGGTGCGGTGGGCTACGTTGGTTACGATGCTGCGCGTCTCTTTGAAAAACTGCCCAACGAACCACAGGACGAACTAGGTCTGCCCGATGTTTGTTTAATTTTTCCCGAAAGCGTGATCGTATTTGACCACTATACTTCACGGTTAAAAATAATTGTTAATGCACGCATTTTCAACAATCCGGAAGCAGCCTATCGTCAGGCTGTAGAAAAAATAGAGCAACTCACACTGGCCATCAGGAACAGTTGCTACACATTATTCGACCAATACCGCCAGCGCAGTCAAAACGGTGGCACCCTTCCCGTTATGGGCAACATGACACGCCATGAATATTCACACAAGGTTGAAAAAATTAAGAGCCACATCTACGCCGGCGACATCCTGCAAGCGGTTTTGTCTCAAAGGTTTGAAACCCAAATTGATGCAAACCCCTTCGATGTTTATCGGATGCTGCGCACATTAAATCCGTCTCCGTATATGTATTACCTGGATTTTGGTGAAGTCAGGATAGCAGGTTCCTCACCAGAGATGCTGGTCCGGCTTGACAACGGAGTAGTTGAAACCAGGCCGATAGCCGGAACAAGACCGAGAGGAAAGACGCCGGTGTTAGATAAAAACCTTGAAGAAGACCTGCTTCATGATGCCAAAGAAAGGGCCGAACATGTCATGCTTGTCGATCTGGGGCGCAATGATCTGGGCAGGGTTTCACAATACGGAAGCATTGAGATCCCAACTTTTATGACCTGCGAACGATACTCACATGTCATGCACCTGGTTTCAGAAGTAAAAGGGATACTTAGGAAAGACAAAGATGCTCTCGACGCTTTTTTGGCCTGTTTCCCTGCCGGAACAGTCTCCGGAGCCCCCAAGATCAGGGCGATGGAAATTATCGACGAACTTGAACCGACAAAAAGGGGACCTTATGCAGGAGCGGTGGGCTATTTTTCTTTTACCGGAAATATGGATACCTGCATCACCATTAGAACGATTATCTTTGCTCGCGGAAAGGCCTACGCCCAGGCCGGTGCCGGGATCGTTGCCGATTCTCAGCCAGAAATGGAATACGACGAAACCGTACACAAAGTGAGGATTTTACTGGAAGCACTCAAAATAGCAGGGGAGGGTGTAACATGATCCTTATTATCGACAACTACGACTCGTTTACCTACAATCTCGTACAGTATCTGGGGGAACTGGTCGATGGTATGCCGCTGGAAGTTTTTCGTAACGACGCCATCACCGTGGAACAAATTAAGGCTCTTTCCCCAAAAAAAATCGTGCTTTCACCTGGACCGGGAACTCCGAACGATGCGGGAATCTGTCTGGAAATTATAAAATGTTTACAAGGGTCTGTTCCGCTGTTCGGTGTTTGCCTGGGGCTTCAGGTCATCGGTCAGGCTTTCGGAGGCACAATTATATCCGCCAAAAGTATCATGCACGGCAAAACATCGGCAGTTAGGCATAACGGATGCGGTATTTTTAGCGGGGTCAGAAACCCTTTGAACGTTGCTCGTTATCACTCTCTGGTCGTCAACCCGGATCATGTTCCGGCAGCACTAAAGGTAACCGCAATGTCTGACGATGGCGAGATTATGGGCCTGAAGCACAAAGTTTTCCCCATTTGGGGAGTGCAGTTCCATCCCGAATCCATCTTAACCGAGGACGGAAAAATGATTCTGCAAAACTTTTTGAAGGGAGAGGATCTGTAAAATGATGATCGCCACATCAATCTCGGACGTGGTGGCAGGGAAAAACTTGTCCGAAGAAACAGCCTATGCCGCCATGGACGAGGTCATGAACGGTGAAACGACCGATGCTCAAATTGCATGCTTTATCACCGCACTACGAATGAAAGGTGAAACCAGCGCGGAGATCACCGGTTTTGCCAGAGCGATACGGGCCCGGGCCATCAAAGTAAACTCGAGCCGGGCCGGCCTTGTCGATACTTGCGGTACAGGCGGTGACTTGATGCATACCTTCAACATATCCACGACTGCCGCCTTCGTTACGGCCGCCTGCGGTCTGCCGGTCGCCAAACACGGCAACCGTTCAGTATCCAGCAGGTGTGGCAGTGCCGACGTACTGGAGTCTCTTGGGATAAAGATCGAGCTTTCTCCCAAAGCGGTGGCAAAATGCATCGATGAGACTGGCATCGGTTTTCTTTTTGCCCCAGCTTTTCACAAGGCGATGAAACATGCCGTAAAAGCCAGAAAGGAGATCGGTATCCGGACAGTATTCAACATCCTCGGGCCGCTGGTCAATCCTGCCGGCGCTACCATTCAACTGATCGGTGTTTACGACCCCAATCTTACTGAAATTCTGGCGGAGGTATTATCCCGGTTGGACGCTGGTTCGGCACTGATAGTCCACGGATCAGGCGGCCTGGACGAGATCTCCACACTTGGCCCAACCAAAATCACTCAGCTCAAAGAAGGTGTCACCAGCACCTACTTCATTGAACCCGAAATGGTCGGCATCCCTAGGACAACGGCGATGCAGCTACGCGGAGGAAGTATACGCGAGAATGCAGCAATCACGTTGAAAATTTTAGAAGGGGAGCCTGGACCCAAACAAGATATAGTCGCAATCAATGCTGCAGCAGCGCTTTTTGCGGCGGGCATGGCAAAGGATTTTGCGGAAGGGGTAATCTTGGCCCGGGGAGCAATTTACTCCGGGGAAGCCATGCGCAAGTTTAAACTTTTATTGCAATATACTAACGATATCAGCGGAAAGGAAGGTGGCGCGGGATAATCATCATCCGCCAAAAAATGATGCTCCTTGACGAGATTGTAAAACATAAAAAATCAGAAGTGGAAAAAGCCAAAATAGCTCTCCCGCCTGGCGTTCTGATCAAAAATCTGGCCGGTATTGAACCACTACGGGGATTTAAGGAAAGTTTGAGTAGCAAAAAAGCGATCGGGATAATCGCCGAAATTAAACACTCCTCACCGGTAAAAGGTCTGCTTCGTATGGATTTTGATCCGGAAAAATTATCCATCGACTATGAATCAGGCGGTGCAGCGGCCATCTCTGTTCTGACAGACGAGCGATTTTTTAAAGGGCACAAAGATTATATCTCCCTCATTAAAAAAGTGTCGCGGCTCCCTGTTCTCAGAAAAGATTTTATAATTGAAGATTACCAAATTATTGAATCACGGACTTGCGGGGCCGATGCCATACTATTAATCGCTTCGATTTTGGATGATTGTACCTTGAAGAGATTGCTAGAACTTACCGTTTCCCTTGGTATGGACGCACTGGTAGAAGTTCACGATCGCACTGAATTAAGCCGCGCTGTTGCAGTCGGAGCCTACATGATTGGAATCAATAACCGTAATTTACAAACATTTCAAGTTAACCTTACCACGACTCTGGATCTTTTAAACGATGTGCCGGAAGGAGTGCTATTGATAAGCGAAAGTGGCATATCTTCTCGGGATGACATCCTGATGCTTGAAGCAGCCGGAGTTGAAGCTGTCCTTATCGGCGAAACCTTGATGCGGGCCCACGATCCGTGTGCCAAGCTAAAAGAACTGCTAGGTCATACGAAAGCAAAGGAGGCGTAGCCGTGATGTGGATAAAAATATGCGGCCTTACTACCGCCAAAACCGCGCATTACTGTGCCGTGTCCGGTGCTGACGCTATCGGGTTTGTGTTTGCCGCCAGCAAAAGAAAAATCGCCGTTACGGCAGCCAGGCAAATAATTGAGGGCCTTCCCCCCGCGCTGGAAAAGGTCGGGGTTTTTGTGAATGCTCCACACCAGGAAGTAGCCGAAATACAGCACTACCTCGACCTTGATGTGCTCCAGTTTCACGGCGCAGAAAGCCCGGAATACTGCAGCTGGTTTCACAGCAAAGTAATCAAAGCTTTCAGAATATCTTCAGCCCAAGATTTGCTGGCTATAGAATCATACCGGGGTAAAATTTGGGCATGTCTTCTCGATTCGCATATCATCGGATCAGATGGCGGCACGGGTAAACCATGGGATTGGTCGCTATTTAAAACAAATC
>DATIKA010000010.1:0-2151 GCA_035478055.1 Candidatus Limnocylindrales bacterium
GCAGGATGTGGTCAACGATCCGGTCTACCTCGTGATCGAGCGCCGGCAGCACGAACGGAACGGTCATGAGTTGCGGTATTTTTTCAGCCATCTGCCCACCACCGGCCAACCCACCATCGAACTGGTCCGGATCCTGCACGAGCGGTTCTGGATCGAGCAGGGGTACCAGCAGCTCAAGGAAGAGATGGGGATCGACCACCACGAGGGACGGTCCTGGACCGGCTGGCACCGTCACGTACTCCTGGTCTTTTTGGCTTATGGCTACCTGACGCACCTGCGTCTGCTGGAAAAAAAACGGCAGAGTCGGCAAGCCGGGAGGAAGTGGCTGAAGGAGAGGACGATCGTGACCCAAGAACTGTTGTGGTCGGGGGGAGTGCGTTCCTGGCAGAATGGGTAAAACGGTACTGTCCCCTGCGCTCCTCACAGAGGTGGCGGGAGAAACAGCGGGACAGGGGGATGCCAACCCTTCCTGATGTCCGGCGTCAAATTTCTTTGTATTTTTTGGGTCGACTATTAATGTGATCATTTTGTTTGTCGGAGTAGTACTAACTGCACTCCTTTACACTTACTGTGCCAAAGTGGCATTTACTTTGTCAAGTGACACCATCATATATTCTTTGCAATAAATTTTTGGCTGATCATTTGCTTAATTTCATGTAACGAAGACTAAATCAGGAGCTTTATTAAGCCCTACCGCCCGGTTTAAAACGCCGCCAGGGAAACAGGCTCAGGTAGACTGGAGCAGTTTTGGCCATATTGAATTCAAATGTGTTCGTCGCCCACTGTACTGCTTCATCATAGTGCTTGGCTATTCCAGGGCTATCTACATTGAGTTTACTACATCCATCATGATCCTCGAGCGAAGAAAAGGACAAAAGTTGGGCTACATCCCACGCGCCAAGAACGAGGTGCTGGCCCGCCTGATGGATGCCGGCAAACTGGTCTTCGGAAAAATTGAGGGGTTGGAAAAATTCAACAAGTGGTTGAAAATAAGTATCAGGGTTTACATGAAAGATATGTAGCGGAATATTTATCTTGAATTCGGCAAGTAAAAAGCCTCTCCTCCTGATTCGTGTGGAGGGCGGTCGTCATGGCTAGCTGTTCGCTATGAGTGTTCCAAATTTGCAATGACATTGTAATGGTTTATAGTATATTTTATTGACAAATACCATGTGATAATGTACAATTAAAATACGGAAAGGAGATGAATGGTATGGGCAAAACAACAAACCTTAACATTCGCGTGGATGAGGAATTAAAACGCCAGGCAGAGGCCATTTATTCAGAGCTCGGACTTAATATGTCTACGGCTATGAATATGTTCCTGCGTTATTCCGTTCGTTACGGGGGCATTCCCTTTGAGCTTCGTATCGAAAAGCCTAATGTTGATACTTTGGCTGCAATAGATGATGTCAACAATAACCGCAACATGAGCAAAACCTTTAACAGTGTCGATGCGTTGATGGAGGATTTGAATGCTTAATATCAGATACTCCGGCAGGTTTAAAAAAGATTTCAAAACCATTATTAAGCGAGGTTATGATATAAAGCTTTTTGACGAAGTGCTCCATCTTCTTGTTGAAGAAAAGCCTCTTCCAGCAAAATATCTTGACCATCCGCTTGTCGGCAACTACGGTGGGCATCGAGAATGCCATATTACACCGGACTGGTTGCTCATTTATAAAATTGAGAAGGACATCTTAACCTTATCTCTTACACGAACAGGAACCCATAGCGATTTGTTTTGAAAATATTTGCCGCAATGTTAGATCTGGTTGTGTTGCTGGAAGAATGACGGTTCCTTTTTCATAGCGGAAATATCGGATGTAAAGGCTTATAACAAAGCAAATGGAACCATGTGGATAACGCTTCAATCTATCGGTCCCATCACCTTTTAAGGATCTGTGGAGAGCTGGGTCAATCCATTCAACAGGAGATGAAGACCCTCCAGGTCTGGTCAACCGTCGATCGGTACCGGCATAGTCTATTGCAACAGGTCTCGTAAATCCCGTTTTTCTTTTTACGAAGGGGTTTGAGACCTGTTTTGGTGCGGGGTGGGAGGAGGAACTTGCGTTACGGGAGGACTTGGGGCCACCCGAGCTTTCCGGTTGCCCCAGGAGTGCCGGGAGAAAGCCACCGAACCGGGCCCTG
>DATIKA010000011.1:0-2548 GCA_035478055.1 Candidatus Limnocylindrales bacterium
TATCTTTGTACCATAGTCTAGCATCTGCCTGGCATGAAACGAACCCTGTTTGCCGGTGATGCCCTGCACCAGAACTCGGGTTTTATTAGTGATATAAATTGACATAATCAACGCTCCTTTCTAAAACAAAACCAAATAGCAGTTTCAGGTTCCCCTGGCTAGTTCCACCGCATGCTTAACTGCATCAGGCATTGAGCGAAAGACCTTGATTCCCGCCTGTTCGAGTATGGCGCGCCCCTCGGTTTCATTGGTTCCGACCAGGCGAAAAGAAACCGGCATGTCAATGCCCACATTTTTTTTAACCTGAACAAAAGCATCAGCCACAACATCACACCGGGTGATACCTCCAAAAATATTAATCAGAATTGCTTTCGGTTTGGTTCCGAGCAGCAGCTCCAACGCCTGAGAGGTGTGCTCAACATTAGCCCCGCCGCCAAAATCAAGAAAGTTGGCTGCCATGCCGCCAAAGTATTGAACCATATCCAGAGTGGCCATGGTGATACCGGCTCCGTTAGCCATAACCGCAATATCTCCGTCCAATTCGACATAAGCCAGATCAAGCTCTTCAGCCTTTAGCTCCAGGGCGGTTTTTTCAGTAATACGCGGCAGCTGCGGATGACGATAAAGCGCATCGTCATCTATGGTTATTTTTGCATCGGCAGCAACCAGACCATTCGGTGTCACCACCAGGGGATTAATCTCCACCAGCTCAGCATCTAACTCTCTGAAAAGGCGGTATACCCTCGGCAGCAACTGCAGTAATTGCTTGCTTAATTCGCCGCTCACTCCAGCACGGCGGCAAATCTCGCGAATCATATACGCCTGTAAGCCAATGCCCGGATCTACTGTCCAGCGGACCATCCTCTCTTCAGGCACATCTTCCACATCCATACCCCCGTCCAGAGAAAAGAGCACCACCGGACATCGTGAAACTGTGTCAAATGTTATGGCGAGGTAGAGTTCCTTTTCAATCAACAGTTTTTCCTCTACCAGCAATTTACCGGACGCAGTACCATGCAGCCTTATTTGCATGATTCTATCCACTGCTTGCTTTACCGCGGCAGGGTCAGAGGCGAAAGCAATCCCTCCGGCTTTGCCTCTTTTTCCAGTGAGTGCCTGCAATTTGATGACTACTTCACCGAACTCCCTGGCAGCTAAAACTGCTTCGTCAGCGCTTTCAATCAGTTTGCCTCGCGGTACAGGAACATCATAACGGTAAAGCAACTTTTTCCCAAGATATTCATACAGTTTCAATATTGCACCTCCTCGTATAATCTGATATGTTTCTTCAGGCACTTCCTTAGCTGCCGTATTGTTTCAATTTGTTATAGAGAGTGGCCAAGGAGATATTCAAAGCCTGAGCTGCTTTTTTTTTGCCTTCCAGGGTTGGTCCATAACGCGTCAGCGCCAGCTTCAACATCATCTGCTCCATCTTGTCCACAGGAATTATTTCATTAAAGACCGGGGTTTCATATCTGCCTAAACGCCCGATGTAAGGCGACAGATGATAGTATTCAATGATCGGGCCATCCACCACTACCATGGCGCGCTCGATCGCGTTATTTAGTTCACTGATATTTCCCGGCCAATCGTATTCTGAAAGCTCCTGTAACGCTCGCGGCGAAATTTCGCGCACCTGCTTGTTGAGTTTACGGCTAAAACGATCCATCAAAATGTTAACCAGCAGAGGTATATCTTCCAAACGATCACGCAACGGCGGCAGGTTTATTTCTACAAGAGCCAGGTGCCTGTATAGCTCTTCCAGGAAATAACCCTTTATCGAGGCCATTTTTAAATTGCTGCTGGACGAAACAATGATCCGCACATCAACCGGTAACGGTCTCTCTCCACCAATGCGATGAAATTGCTGCGTTTCCAAAAAATATAGAATTTTACGCTGCAAATAAGGGTTCAGCGAGCTGATCTCTTTTAAAAACAAGATTCCACCATCCGCCAGCTCAGCTTTACCAAGACGGGTGCGGACTATACCAGGCATGGCACCCTTTTCGCAGCCAAATAGCTCAAGTTCCTGCAGGGAATCAGGAATGGCCGCACAATCGAGAATGATCAATGGTCTTTTCACCCGTACACTGCTGCTGTGTATGGCTTGTGCGAAAAGACTTTTTCCGGTACCGCTTTCACCGCTGATCAAAATTGCCGATTCACTTTGCGCTGCTCTACGAGCAGTTTTCACGGCGATTTTGAAATTCTTGCTCTGTCCGGTCAGCGTCTCGAAATTGTAGTGACTCCCCGAAACCTGATCAAGCTGAGCATAGAGATTCTCAATAACTGCATTACTGTGCTTTAGCTCATCGATCAGTTTTAAAATATCACTAACCGGTTGAAACACAACTACCGCACCGATCAATTCACCGTCAACAATGATCGGTGAAGCGTTGGAAACTACATCTGCATCAGAACCACCGACACGGGTGCGGTAACCAATTACCGGCTTCTGACGAATAAGAGACTGAGCCAGAGCGCCGTGCGGTGAAACCGCGAAGATATTACAACCCACCCGCTTTTTTTCCGGGATGCCCGTCACTCT
>DATIKA010000012.1:0-5185 GCA_035478055.1 Candidatus Limnocylindrales bacterium
AGGGTTTAGTTTAGATGCGCGTTCTGAAGCGAATAATTAAATATCTGCATGAAGTCAGGATCGAGCTAAAGAAAGTAAACTGGCCGACCAAGCGGGAGTTTAGTGTTTTTACCGGTATTGTCATATCAGTTGTGCTGGTAATTGGCATGTTTTTCTGGGTTCTGGACAGTATATTTCTGGCTGTTTTGCAACTTGTTATCCGTTAATCTGCCAGCACAAATGGGCTTAAGAAGGAGAGTGACCGGGGGATAAACACGTTCCCTATGTTATGATCAGTGAAATTGAAACCGGAACAGGGAATGAAATGGATAAAAGTGCTGTGGTAGTCGCACCGGTCAAAAAAGACTGGTATGTGATCCACACCTATGCCGGATATGAAAAAAGAGTAAAAACAAACCTGGAACGCCGTGTTGATTCAATGGATATGAAGGAAAGTATATTCCGGATCATGGTGCCCACAGAGAAAGAGATTGTCAGCAGAGGCGGACAAAAAAAAACGGTGGAAAAAAAAGTTTTCCCCGGTTACGTCCTGGTGGAAATGGTAATGAACGATGATTCCTGGTATGTTGTACGCAATACGCCGGGGGTTACCGGGTTTGTTGGGCCTGGCTCTAAGCCTGTACCACTCAGCGAAAAGGAGATAACTCAGATTTTGCGCCAGGCCGGAGTTGTAGAAGGCAAACCACGTATCGATTTCGATGTGCTCCAGATTGTCCGTGTTGTAAGTGGACCTTTCAAGAATTTTGAAGGCAAAGTCGAGGAGATCAACAAGGAGAAAGGCACCGTGAAGGTGTCTATTTCGATGTTTGGTCGAGAAACACCGGTGGAGCTTGAATTTCATCAGGTGATTAAATTTTAATCAGCACTGTGCAGTCTTATTGGAGCTGTTGCAGTCGGGAGGTATTTTGAATGGCTAAAAAAAGAAAAATTACTGGTATGGTCAAGCTGCAAATAACAGGTGGGAAAGCTACTCCGGCTCCTCCTGTGGGTCCGGCTCTCGGACAGCACGGAGTTAACATTATGGCTTTCTGTAAGGAGTTCAATGAACGTACTGCCGGTGACATGGGTTTGATCATTCCTGTTGAGCTGACTGTTTATGACGATCGTTCCTTTACATTTATTACTAAAACTCCTCCGGCAGCAGTTTTGTTAAAGAAAACGCTTGGTCTGGCCAAAGGTTCAAAGGAACCGAACCGGGTTAAGGTTGCCACAATTTCACGTGACAAAGTCAGAGAGATTGCCAGGGAAAAAATGGAAGATTTAAACGCCTACGATGTTGACGCGGCGGCGAAGATCATCGAGGGCACTGCCCGCAGCATGGGAGTTGTTGTCGAGGGGTGATCTGGGGAAACGCGTAAGCGATTGAGACGGCCCCAATAATTATATTGATAAATGTACATGCCTGACAGGCACCAAAAATCTAAGTGGGAGAGCATCTAGTGCTCGCAGACCACAGGAGGTAACATCAAGAATGCCAAAAAGTGGAAAGAAATATACAGATGCCCGCAAACAGATTACTCGCGAAACGAGATATGCGCCCGACGAAGCCCTGCGCATGGTGAAAGAGCTGAGTAAAGCCGCATTCGACGAGTCTGTCGAACTGGCGGTGCGCTTGGGGGTTAACCCAAAGCATGCTGACCAGCAGGTGCGCGGTTCCGTTGTGTTACCCCATGGCACGGGTAAAGTAAGGCGCGTAGCTGTTTTTGCGAAAGGTGATAAAATGAGAGAAGCGGAAGATGCCGGTGCAGATTATGTCGGTGCTGATGAAATGGTGGCCAGGGTCCAGGAAGGATGGATGGATTTTGATGTCGCCGTAGCGACGCCGGATATGATGAGCGCAGTTGGTAAACTGGGCAAGCTGCTTGGACCGCGCGGTCTGATGCCCAACCCGAAAAGTGGAACGGTTACGTTCGATATCGCCAGAGCGATCAGCGATATTAAGGCTGGAAAGGTTGAATATCGTACCGATAAGGCGGGTAATATTCATGTGCCAATCGGTAAAGTATCTTTCAACCTGGAAAGTCTTCTGGAAAACTTTAATGTGTTGATCGAAGCGTTGATCAAAGATCGCCCTCAGGCAGCCAAGGGTCAATATATCAAGTCTGTTACTGTCAGTTCAACAATGGGCCCCGGAGTAAAAGCTAACCCTGGCTCGACTCTCTAAAGCCACCTTTTTCTGTCGCTTTTTAGTTCTCCGCCACTCGGGGAGAGCGTCTGAGCAAAAAATGATTTTTTTGGGATTGCTGCATGTGTAGCATAAATTGAATATTTTTTTATCCATAGACGGCAGGTATTTATATTTAATGGTTTTTATGAGCCGCCTGCTCAGGAGAACACTATCCTTTGGCGACCTTTGAGGTGGCATTAGGGTTATTAAATGGGGTTTCCTGTCTGTGGGAGCTCCATTTTTCGTTTTTTATTTCTCTTTCAGGACTAACTGAATCGATAAGGAGGTGAAACGTTTGCTCACCAGAAATGCCAAAGAAAAAATGCTGGAAGAAATTGCCCGGGAGTTCGCAGAGGCAGAGTTGCTCATAGTTACAGATTTTCGTGGCTTGAATGTCCACACGCTAAGCAATCTGCGTCGCAGGCTCAGAGATGGGCAGTGTCGCTACCGGGTTACCAAGAACACCCTGAACCGCCTGGCTTGCCGTAAGGCTGGGCTTGAAGAGTTGGAAAGTTTTTTCGACGGACCGACCGCGATTGCATACTCAAGCGGTGATCCGGTTTCTGTAGCCAAGATTTTTCTGGAGTACAAAAAAGAAAACGAGATCTTTTCCATAAAAGGCGGGATGCTGGCCGGTAAGGTTCTTTCAGCTGACCAGATCAGGGCGTTGGGTGAAATACCTTCGCGTGAAGTACTGCTGTCAAGAGTTGTTGGCGGCTTCCAGGCACCGATATCCGGTTTGGTTGGCGTGCTGCAAGGCACATTGCGCAAACTTGTTTACACTGTAGATGCAGTCCGGCAGATGAAAGAAAGTGCTTAGCGCTACAGCGAAAATTCGTAACAGCGCGATCAATTTATATTAAAAGGAGAGTATTTGAAATGGCAAAAGGTGAAAATAAAGTTAGCGAAATACTGGAACTGGTAAAAGGGATGACCGTCCTTGAACTGGCTGAACTGGTCAAAGCGCTTGAAGAGACATTTGGCGTCACCGCAGCTGCTCCGGTAGCTGCCGTCGCAGCTGTTGAGGTTGTTCAGGAAGAAGAAAAGGATGAATTTGATGTCATCCTGACTAATTCTGGAGAGAAAAAAATTCAGGTGATCAAGGTTGTGCGTGAATTAACCGGCTTGGGACTCAAAGAGGCCAAAGCACTGGTTGATGAGGCGCCGAGCCCGGTTCAGGAGAAAGTCAGTAAAGAAGAGGCAGAAGCGATCAAAGCAAAAATTGAAGAAGTAGGCGGCTCTGTAGAACTGAAGTAACATTTGGCGGCAGAACTGATCTTCTTAGCTGAGTTTAGTTTATAGGAGCACACTTAGCGTCGTGCTCCTATGTTTTTTCGAAAGAGAATACCCCGGAGCATATTATCAGCAAAACAGGGCCAAGATTACTCCCTTAAAGTTATATGCAGAAGTATATTTACAGCGTGGTGCGGTGAATTCGGGTTAATTCGTAAAATAATTTATGAAAGCCCTTGACAGATAACAGTGGTTGTGGTAGTATCTTGAGATGTCTAGTACTGCCACTATGCTTATTTTTAAGAATAATTCGATAGTTGCCTTCAGAACGATTATATACCCACAGGAGAAATGAGGTAATGCGGCTGCTAATTTCAGCCGATTTGGTTGTGGTTTTCTAAATCATAAACCAGGTAACGGGGGAGTGATTTTTTTTAATGTCTATTAGTGTAGCAGCAGGCAGAAGGAAACGGCGCTCTTATGCCAGGATTATTGAGGTGCTCGATCTTCCAAACTTGATCGAAGTACAGCGCAGTTCTTTTGACTGGTTTCTCAAGCAGGGCTTGAAGGAAATTTTTGAAGATTTTTCTCCGGTGCAAGATTTTACCGGCAACCTAGTCCTTGAATATTTTGATTACACACTGGGCGAGCCAAAGTATTCTGTGGAGGATTGCCGGGAGAGGGATGATACGTATGCTGTCCCTCTTAAAGTCAGGGTGCGTCTGATCAATCAGGAGACCGGTGAAGTCAAAGAGCAGGAAGTCTTTATGGGAGACTTTCCGATGATGACCGAAAACGGCACCTTTATCATTAACGGTGCTGAAAGGGCGATTGTCAGCCAGTTGGTCCGCTCTCCGGGGGTTTACTTTAAAAAGCAGACCGATCCTACCGGTAGCACCGGTAAAGAGCTGATCAGTTCCACTATTATACCGAACCGCGGCACCTGGCTTGAATTCGAGACTGATGTAAGTGACGGTATTTATGTGCGGGTTGACCGTACTCGCAAGATACCGGTTACTGTTTTGCTGCGTGCTATCGGCTACGGTACCGATAACGAGATCCTCGATCTTTTAGACCATGATCATCGCCTGGTCGAAATGCTGGAAAAAGATCACACCGATTCTGTAGAATCAGCACTGCTGGAAATTTACAAGCGTCTGCGTCCGGGAGAGCCATTGAATGTAGAGAATGCACGCTCTCTTTTTGTCTCGCTGTTTTTTGACAGTAAGCGGTATGATTTTGCCCACGTTGGGAGATATAAGGCAAATAAAAAGCTGTCAGCGGCCAAAAGGTTGCTTGGACATGAGCTGACGGAGGATGTCAAAGACCCGGTAAGCGGTGCGCTTTTATACCCAGCCGGAACGATTCTTAGCGATGCGGAAATTCGTGTTATAGATGAGCATAAGGTACAAAGGGCCAGAATCAAACACCGTGATCGCAGCTTGCTGGTAGTAGGTAACGGCAATGTCAGCCTGTCGACCAGGCATCTCGTGATCGATGATATTGTGGCCACGATCAGTTATATTCTGAATCTGTTCGATGGTATCGGCGTTGTTGACGATATCGATCATCTTGGTAATCGGCGTCTACGCAGTGTTGGTGAGCTGATGCAAAATCAGTTTCGGATCGGTCTTTCGCGTATGGAGCGTGTCATTCGGGAGCGGATGACTATTCAGGATGTGGAAGCAATTACGCCACAGGCATTGATCAATATCCGCCCGGTGATAGCTTCGATCAAAGAGTTTTTCGGCAGCAGCCAGCTGTCTCAGTTTATGGATCAAACCA
>DATIKA010000013.1:0-3123 GCA_035478055.1 Candidatus Limnocylindrales bacterium
TTATAAAATATGCGAGCTTGAGGACACACAATCTTTGAACCGACCTTGGACTTATTATAGACAAAAAGAAAAGAACAAGATAAACGTCAGACCGTGTAAAAACAACCTTGAATCTGACTATTATATTTTCTTTAAAGCTATTCCACCTGCCAGATCTGCTCAATTTTTATGCATATTACGGCAGAGGTAAAAAAAGAGGAACATTTACTAAGCCATGGCCAATCTCTTGATCATTTCTATAGCCCCGATGATAATGAGCACTCGCATCAGGTTATATGCTAAAGAGACGAGCGATGCTTCTGTTTTTACTGACTCTAATCCCGTGGTGAGAAAATACGAGTAACCCCAGGCTCGCTTCACCGTGCCAAACGGGTGCTTCACAATCATTTGTCGCATTTTATACAGCGATTTGTTCGCATTTGTCCTGGCATTGACCATATCTAAAAAATCCTGATCCGCATGTCTGGTAATGGTTCTTCCCTTTGCCGACGTTGTACATTTGGCAAGCTTGGGGCATTGAACACAGGCCTCAGCATTGCGGTAATCGAGGTGTTCTACGACCCCTGATTCTTTCCTCGTCTTGAAGTGACTCAGC
Organism: Candidatus Limnocylindrales bacterium; assembly: GCA_035478055.1. Classification (GTDB taxonomy): domain Bacteria; phylum Bacillota; class Dethiobacteria; order DTU022; family DTU022; genus DATIKA01. The sequence goes on from DATIKA010000013.1 coordinate 596, forward strand.
GTTTGCCCCATCTGACAAAGATAAACATTTTTCCCCGGGTCATAGGTAAATTGTTCCGCATAATATTCTTTCTCTTCGAACGTAAAAACTGCGGCTATGCCGCGCTTTAAAAAATCTACCACCACATGGGTCTGGCGATGGACGCTGACGGCATTCCGCTCCATTATGACCTTTTTCCCGGAAACAAGCTCGATAAAGAAACTTTTCGCTCCGTCATCGGTGGGGTCAGAAAGAATTATGATGCGGGCCGGATCATAGTGGTCGCTGACATGGGGTACACAGCAAAGTCAGGATGATTGGTTTCGCTCAGCTAAAAGATTATGCCGGCTCCGTTGAACCGCTGGTCAGGTTGCGCATCTTTTCAGCAATCGCTAGCGATGTCGGTGTTACAGAAAGGCCAGCCCGACCGGTACAACGCAGTTCAGCCGGCAGTAACCGCCCAACTGTATCGAGAGCGGCAACCGTTTCATCGAAGGGAATTACCGGATCAAATCCGGCCAGTGCCATATCGGCCGCAGCCAACGCGTTCATACCAGCCAATACATTTTTACCTAAACAAGGCACCTCTACCCGGTTAGCCACCGGATCGCAGACTAAGCCCATGATATTCTGCAAAGCGATCGAGGCTGCATTAAAAGCCTGCTTCGCAGTACCGCCCGCCAACTGTACCAGGGCAGCAGCCGCCATACCCGAACTGGTTCCACACTCGGCCTGGCATCCGCTCTCTTCGGCTGCAAACGTACTTCGCGCGGCAATCAATACCCCGACCAGCCCAGCAGCCAATAAACCTTTTACAGCTTCATTTTCACCTAATCCGAGTTCATCAGCTACCGCTAGTAGCGTCCCGGGCAACCCTGCGCATGCGCCGGCTGTTGGAGCGGCAACAATGATACCCATAGCGCTTTTAGTTTCCATGATCGCTGTAATATAAGTTATTACTCTCTTGTTCAGTTTACCTCCGATCAACTTACCGCGGAAATTTGCAAGCTGACTGGCTTGTGGCCCCAGGATTCGATCCGTATATTTAGTTCCGGCCAACCCTTCCTCAACGGCACCGCGCATTACTGCCAGCGCTTTTGTCCCGGTACTCATCACTTCTGCTTCATCCAAACCACCCCTGGCGCTTTCATATTGCAGGGCCAGTTCATAGAGCGGTAAATCTTTCGTATTCTGGTTATTTAAAATTTCTGCTGCCGTGATGAAAGGAACTTTACAATTTTTTCGTGAAAGTGTGGGCAAAACCGGATCCAGGAAAACAGCTTTATTAAAACCGGTAAGATCTTTTAGCTTGCTGACAGCTGCATCAGAAAGAGGCGTGCTGCTCTTAATATTGATCAAACCGGCACTTTCTGAAGCATTGATTAAACAGAAAGCAATATCGCTCATTTCGTTGATGATTATTTCTCTGAAGCCCTTTAGGATTGACTGATCGGTCTCGCATAAAAAAAGCATGGTTTCAAAAAAATCGCCGTAAATTTCAGTTTTATTACCATTCATTTCACGCAGTTCGATCATTCCTCCGCCGGTTGAAACAAAGATAAAACAGTATTCTTTACCATCGGCGGGAAAAGCCCTGATCCGGTAAGTGTTAGGGTGCACAGCTGCATAATCGGTGATCCTGAAATTGATCTGTAAACCCCTTTCGCGGGCTGTTTCATGAGCGTTAAGCAACCCAGAATCGGCTGTATCCATACCGAGCAGCCCGCCAACCAACCCGAGATCAGTGCCCTGGCTGCTGTATGTTGAAGCGAGTGATCCTTGCGGTTCAAATTCAACAATATATTTTTCGCAGTTCCCGGCAAAAAATTGGCGAACAATCCGGCCGATTCTTACAGCAGCGGCAGTATGTGAGCTCGAAGGCCCTCTCATTACCGGGCCAATTACATCGTTAAAGATACTGGGCGGTTGTTTTTTCAAAACGCTGCTCCTTACCAGTTACACTACTTGCTTCTGATCAGTCCATGCAAGTGCCAATTCCTTTTTCCAGTGCTTTTTTGTAGATCTTCTCAGCAACAACAATATCGAAAAGCGCCATTCCCACACTCTTAAACAGGGTTGTCTCACTTGATCCAATGCTTTTTTCCCGATCGGCAAGAAAGCTGCCGAATTTAACAATCCTTCCTCTGTCTATCCAACCCCTTTCCAGCGGCGTCAGCAGGTCTCCGGATTCTTCCAGCCCATGCTCGGTATCGATCAGGATCTGGTCGATTAAGCAGTACAGGGCTTCTGGCAACTCCCGCATTTCCGGTTTGTACGAACCGATAGCGATATAGCTTTTACCACGCAGCAGGTTTTCATTGTCAGGCATGACCGGCTTTAAGGAAGGAGTTGCCGTAATTACGATCTGCGATTCCTCCAGCAAATCTTCTGCCGTGCGGACAACCTTTACTCTAATTTGCGGTAAAACTTCCCTTAACCGATAACATAACTGGTCCGCCTTTTCCGGCTGTAAGTCAAGTACTTTTACCTGGCTTACTTTTCGGACCCGGCAGGCAAATAAAACCTGGTAGAAACCCTGCACCCCGGCT
>DATIKA010000014.1:0-3222 GCA_035478055.1 Candidatus Limnocylindrales bacterium
CAGTCTGGTGCAGTAACGGCAAGCGCGGATGCTTTGTTAATGGCGGTTGCAGCTGGAGCCAGCCTGGGCATTGTTCTTCCCACACATCAGGCTGCTATCGTCACTATGAGCAGCATGAATTTCTCCAGAAGCAGTTTCATCAGGACAGGTTTAGTTGTTGCTACGGTTGCGGGCACCTTCGCCGCACTTGTGATTAATTTAGTCTGGCATTAGCATGAAAATGCGAGGAGGCGATTTTATGGAATTCAAGCAGGTTTATACCCCAGGTCTTGCTCATTGCTCATATGTTATCGGAGGGAAAAATTCTTGCCTCGTGGTCGATCCTGCCAGGGAAGTCGATCAGTACATACAAATCGCGGCTTCTTTCAGTTTACCGGTAACCGGGATCCTGGAAACACACCTTCATGCGGATTTTGTCTCCGGACACATGGAGTTGGCTGCAAAAACAGGTGCGACAGTCTATATGTCTGCCGCGGCAAAAGCTGATTTCGATCATTATGCAGTGTCTGACGGGGAGGAAATCATCCTCGATACCCTGTTGATCAAAATGATCGATACACCAGGGCACACTCCTGAAGGGTCGGTGTTCATCATCTCTGATCTGGAAAGAGGACCCAAGCCTGCGCTTGCTTTTACCGGGGATACCCTGCTTGTCGGCGACGCCGGCAGACCAGACCTTTTTCCACAGATTAAGCATGAACTGGCTTCCAGACTGTATCAGAGTCTGCGGAAAATCGAAAAGATCGGCGATCATGTAGAACTTTATCCTGCCCATGGTGCCGGCTCTCTCTGCGGCAAGCTCCTTTCTTCAAAACTCTCATCAACCATCGGAACAGAAAGAATGTATAATACAGCTTTGCAAATCCATCCGGAAGAGGCATTTGTCAACAGCTTCCTGGTTGATATGCCTGAAGCCCCTGATCATTTTAGCAGATGCTCAGAAATAAACAGAAGGGGACCGTCTATTACTGCCGACTTTCCCGAACTTAAAGGGCACAGCCCCGGCGACTTTAGTAAACTTGCAGAATCAGGTTGTGCAATAGTCGATACCAGAGATCAGCTGCCTTTCGGCGCCGCTCATATTCCGGGGGCCTATGGCTTGAGCCTCAAGGGCAACTTTGCAACATTTTCCGGCTGGGTTCTCCCTCCCGATAAACCTATCCTCCTTGTTCTGGATTCAATGCACGACCTTGCACCCACCTTGCGCGCTCTATATAGCGTTGGCCTGGAAAAAATTGCAGGCTACCTGGATGGCGGCATGTCTGCCTGGGCTGCCAGCGGCTATATGACCGCGCGCTTGAAAAGTATCTCTGTCATGGAACTCAAAGAACGCCACGATAATAATGAAATACTACTGATAGACACAAGATTAAAGAGTGAGTGGGACGTCATGCATATCCCCGGATCTATTCATGCCCCTGCGCCAGATGTGCGTACCCGTTACCCTGAATGGGTCGGAGATAAGCCAGTTGCATTTATCTGTAATACAGGAAACCGCTCGCTGCTAGCCAGTAGTTTAATGCTCAAGTTAAGCGGTATGAAAGATGTAATCAATGTTATTGGAGGGACATCATCCTGGGTTAAAGCAGGCTTTCCAACAACAGCAAAAGGGGGATAAACGTGACCAACCTTTATAACTTTATTTTTGTTGATCCCTGGCCTTGGTGGCTGGGAGGCATAGCAATCGGTTTGTTGGTTCCGGTGATGTACTACTTTTTGAATACCCCATTGGGAGTTTCGACCGGGTACGGTAATTTGGTAAAAATGATCATTCCGAAAACAAAACTAAAGTGGCTGACCTCTAAAAATTTTGCCGATACCCTGAACTGGAGATTCTTCTTCATGGCAGGGATGATATTAGGGGGCTTTTTTTCAGCCCGTAGTATGGGTTTTCCAGTGACTACTATGGATATGGGCAGATTCACTGCGATCGTCGACTGGCCATTCCTATCCCTTGCTGTTTGGTTTTTCTGTGGCGGCCTTTTGCTGGGGTTAGGGGCGCGCCTGGCCGGAGGCTGCACTTCCGGACATAGCATCCATGGGCTGGCAAATCTCCACATTTCGAGCCTGATCGCAACAATCTTCTTTTTACTTTTTGGGGCTATTACCGTCTGGTTAATCAGAGTTTTCGTCTTTGGAGGGATTTAGGTGTCAAACAAAATGGTTTTTCTTGGACTGGGAGTTTTTTTTGGCTTTTCCCTAAGCAGGGTAGGGGCTTCCAATTATGATCTGATATTCGCTATGTTCACAGGAGAAGACCTCACATTAGCTTGGGTTATAATCACGGCAATCATTACTGCGTTTCTGGGGATGAAACTGATTGGTCTGATTGGTGGTAAGGGTTACAAAGGGCAGAAAATTACGGTAAATAAAAAACCACTGAATCAATTCACCGCCCCAGGGGGTATCCTGTTCGGAATCGGGTGGGCAATCTCAGGAGCCTGTCCTGGTACCGTACTGGCGCAGGTAGGAGAAGGCAAAACTCTGGGACTGTTCACAATGTTGGGTATGATTGCAGGCACCTATATTTACGCCCTGCTTGTGAATAAACATCCAAAGCTGTCTTCATAACGAAGAAAGCACCCCGGGACGGCAGACCGCGTCATCCGGTTGTAAAAGCGGCCCAGTTAATATTTGCACCAATGGCAGGATTTGGCGGATCGACGGAGAACTACAATGGAAAATTGTGCCTATAACTGAATAAATCGAAGTAAGGGGTAAACGCATGTTTGAGTCATTTCGCCTTGCCCGTTACCGCCTGACCATCTCCGCCGGCAAACACGGACTTACCCTTCCGCCTTACAAAGGCGCTACTTTCCGCGGTGGGTTCGGTACTGCCTTTCGCCGTGTAGCCTGCGCCTTGCGTGAGCAGGAGTGTCTGCGCTGCCTGCTGCGCGAACAGTGTCCTTACGCCTATATTTTCGAAACTTCACCGCCGGTCGGCTCCCAGGCCCTGAGCAAGTATGAAAGCATCCCGCGACCATTTGTCCTGGAGCCGCCTCCTGAAACAAAAACAGAATATGCCCCTGGCGAGAAACTTTGCTTTAATCTGCTGCTTATCGGCCGCGCTATTCAATACCTACCTTATTTTATCGTAGTTTTCCGGGAAATGGAACAGATTGGTCTTGGGCGCAGCCGCCGCCCTTTTATTTTGGAAGAGGTGATGGCCCTCGGCCTGGAACAGGCAGCACAGATCTACTTAGGCTCAACTAACACGGTTTA
>DATIKA010000015.1:0-1787 GCA_035478055.1 Candidatus Limnocylindrales bacterium
CCGCCGAAACGAGCCAAAATATCTGTTTCCCGTAATTGCGTTTTCGTTACCTCGGACACACGCCTTAAAACAACATCACCGTTAGGGTGTCCGTAATGGTCATTTACGTTTTTAAAATGGTCCAGATCGAAAAATATCAGACATGCTGTCTCACCAGTTCGTTTGATACGGGTAACTTCTCTTTCTGTAAAATCAGTGAAACACATTCGGTTATAAAGGCCGGTTAGCATATCAGTTCTGGATATCTGTTCAAGCTGAATATTCTTTTTTTCCAGCTCATGTTTCTGGATCTCGATGGCTCTCTTTTGGAACAGGCTCAGTGCGTTGCTTCGCCAGAGAATCAGTGAAAGGCCGAGGCCGATGCCGCCCGCGGACAGGCTGTTTACACGGCTGGAAAGCAGAAGTTCACTGTTCAACTGTGTCAGCGGTAAGAAAATGTAATAAAAAAAATAAACGGAAATATAAATAATACCGGCAAAGAAAGGATGAACCAGGATCACGGTGGCAACTGCGACGCTGACAAGCAGGTAGGGAGCGATAGATGGTGTTACCAGCTGATCGATGATGCAGACCGTGGCACCGAACAGCAAATATGAAAATGCGATAATGATCGGAACAGCCCGGCCAAATCTGTTGTTCTCGATTTCCTTTCGCTTAATTACGTGCGCCAGCAGCACAGTCGTGACAATTAGCACTAACATAGTGCTGTGCGCATAGATAATCCCCATTCGCCAAGTTATGAATGTGTCTGTGGTTGAAGTTGTTGACCTGTTCAGTGCCTGCCAGAAAATAAAAATTTGGGCAATATGCACTGGCGCCATGATATAAAACATCAGTATAATGCGGCGTATGTTAGTCTGGGCAATCTCGGCATCAAGAGGTTGATCCAGTAAGAAAGCGGCTTTAAGGTTATGTACCAATCGTTGAGCCAGGTTCATTGTTAAATCCTTTCGCACCGGCTGTTAATAACCATCATAAAAAGAAGTCACTATATTTTTGTCATTATAACAGATTCCTGCATACCTGAGTTGAAATGGAGTTAATCGTGTTCGTGGGCTCAGTCGGCATTTCCTTTTGTGAAGTTGCGATTTGCATGCCGGAAAAATCCTTTCAATGCTGCGTTTCAATGGTTTTTATATCTCCGGAAAGATGCTGAGGTGTAAAGCTACGATCACATTACCCGGTATTGGTGTGCTATAATTTAGCCGTGGATTGTGCCGGCGCGCACAATAAAATTCTAATTACCGGGATTGAAGTTGAATAACTCTGGTGGCGGAGGAGAAAAATGCTGAAAATAAATGAATGTGGCGATGTTACCCAGGTGGTGATGGGGCGTGAAGTAGCAGGCACTGTGTATTACTGGACCGCCGCTTACTTGATTGACGGCTTATTGGTGGATACCGGCTGTGCCTATACTGCTGATGAGTTGTCAACCTTTCTGCAAGACAAAACGGTTGATTGTGTGGTAAACACTCACCACCATGAAGATCATGTTGGCGGCAACCTGGCTCTTCTTAAGGAACGAGGCGAGATAATCTCTGCTCACCATCTGGCGGTGCCACTGATTAACTCTAAACTCCCTTTGCGGGAATATCAGGAATTGGTATGGGGTTACCCGGAGCCGGTTCATGTTAAAGAGGTAACTGGCAAGCTTGAAACTTCGCGTTACAACTTCGAAGTAATCGATACACCCGGCCACAGTCCGGATCACATTGTCATTCTAGAACCGGAACAGGGTTGGTGTTTTTGCGGTGATATTTTTGTTTCCGAAAATCAGAAGGTCTTGC
>DATIKA010000016.1:0-8997 GCA_035478055.1 Candidatus Limnocylindrales bacterium
ATTATGAGCATTGGAAAAGCGGGAGAAAAACTGGTTTCGTACGCATGTGTGACGACAGAGTCTTACCGCCATTTTGGCAGACTGGGGTTGGGAGCCGTCTTCGGGAGCAAGAAGCTCAAGGCCGTATTAGTCTCGGGTAAACGTTCCCTTCCTCTGAGTGATAAGGCGCAGTACCGAACGATGTACGACGAGATTTATAAGGCGGCCGTGCTCTCTCCCGTAATGAAAAAATATCACGATCTTGGAACGGCTGAAAATGTTATGCCTTTAAACGCACTGGGTGGGCTCCCCACAAGAAATCTTAAGGAAGCAAGATTTGAAGGAGCCTCCGGGATTTCCGGTGAAACATTCGCTGAACAGTATCTGGGCCGACGGCTTGCTTGTTCGCACTGCCCGGTAGGGTGTATCCATATCGCCGCCCTGAGGGATCCCTACGAAGATGAAACATATTTTTATAAGACTTCGATGATCTCCTACGATTACGAACCGATCTATGCCTTGGGTTCCATGTTGGGTATAGGTGACGCCAAGGACTATTTAAAGTTGATGGATCGGATAGAAGTATATGGTCTTGACGCCATGAGTGCCGGAGTAGTCTTGGCCTGGGCAACGGAGGCCCTGGAGCGAGGCATCATCTCCGAAAAAGAAACAATGGGTATCAAGCTCACATGGGGGGCTTACAACGCCTATGTGGAGGCGGCAAGATTGATCACCGAGCAACCGAATGAATTCTATAGGGCACTGGCACGCGGGGTAGAACATGCCGCTTCCCTGTACGGGGGCGAAGACTATGCTCTGGCTTTCGGCGGAAATGAGATGCCTGGATATCACACCGGACCGGGAACACATCTGGGATGTTTGATCGGTGCACGACACAGTCATCTGGATAATGCCGGCTACAGTGTTGATCAGAAAATCCTCGCTAAAGGACAGGTCGGGCCCGAGGAACTTGCTGAGGCCTTGTTGACTGAGGAACGCTGGCGTCAGATCCTGTCAAGTCTTGTGATTTGTTTCTTTGCCAGGGGCATATATCAGCCGGATATTGTTGTAAAGGCTCTACATATAGCAGGTTTTGATATTACTCCGGAGACTCTTCTTAGCATCGGGGCGGAGATACACCGAGAAAAGTTCAGATTTAAGACTCGAGAGGGATTTTCTCTGGACAGCCTCCGCTTACCTGAACGAATATTTGAAACTCCTTCGTCCAGCGGCAAGCTGGATGAGGAATACATTCGCAAGGCGGTTGAATACGCCAAGAAGAAGATATTCGGGCAAGTTGCCCCAAACGGAGTATGACACGCTGTTTGGGCCTCACTTCGTTTGCCCAAACCATTTGGGTTTCACAATCATATGAAATACGGTGATACTTTTGGTGCAATTAGGAAATGATTGGGACGATCTATTAAAGGATGAATTTACGAAGGAGTACTATCTGCAGCTGAGGCAGTTTCTGAAGAAGGAGTATGGCACTAAAACAGTATATCCGAATATGTACAAGATCTTTGAGGCGCTCCGCAAAACTGCTTATCAAGATACCAAGGCGGTCATCTTGGGACAAGACCCTTACCATCAACCGAATCAGGCCCATGGATTGGCGTTTTCGGTGCAGTATGGCGTGGATATTCCGCCTTCCCTTTTGAATATTTACAAGGAGATGATGGAGGATTTGGGATGCTATATCCCCAACCACGGCTGTTTGGATTCCTGGGCCCAACAGGGAGTTCTACTGCTCAACACCAGCCTAACAGTGGCAGCCAATGCTGCTGCCTCCCATCGGAACAAAGGATGGGAACCCTTTACTGACCAAGTGATCCGTCTGCTGGATGGGAAAGATACCCCGGTCGTTTTTCTGTTGTGGGGCAATCATGCAAAAAGCAAGGTGACCCTGATTACAAATCCGGCTAACCTGATTTTAACTTCTGCCCATCCCAGCCCTTTGTCTGCCAGCCGCGGTTTTTTCGGATGTCGGCACTTCTCCAAGGCCAACTGGTTTTTGAAACAAACAGGTCAGAGTGAAATTGACTGGCAGATTGAAAATATGTAACGAAGAAATGGGGTATTATAGAAAAAGTAATCCAACTACCCAACTTAAAAGGGTTAAAAGATCACCCTGACAGAGGGGCATAGATCCTGACAATTACGATAGCTAATATGAAAAGCACAAACAAAAACGCTGGGAAAAAATCCAGACAGAATACCAGAAAAACTATCAATGGATTCAACCGAAAAGTAGCCTTTATGTGCGCAGGCGCAATGTTGCTCCTTTTCTCACATGAAGACGGCATCCATAACGAACATCCTCTCGGTCTTTTCCCGTATCGCGGCAAAGGATGGCTCGATTTTCAACACTAAATTGGAACAGAGCCAAATATTATTTCGACATAACCATAAAATATCGTTTTTACATAAACGGAACAGAGCAGAAAGAATTTAGCCATACTATTTTTACCTCCGGCCTGATCATATTATAATTTTTATGACAAATAATGCGAACATGAATAGGCTGGCGGTTTGTCAATTAAATACGTTGACTGGTGCGTATTAAAACGTGATTATGCGGACAATTTTGTCTTTCAAAGAGGGGCGTAATAATGGCGGCCAAAATGCTGTATCAATCTGATATTGAAACGATTTTGGAAAAGCGCTATGACAACGGCGGTGATTATTGGACCACTCCTGATAAACGCCTAGGCAAAGGAAGTCCTTTTTCCACCCTTGATTGTGCCTATATGCTGTTAGAAATGGGTATGGAACGCTCCGAAACTGTATTGCAAGAGACTGCCGGACTATTCTTAAGTTCATGGCGGGAAGACGGACGATTTAAACTGTCTCCCCAAGGTGCCATTTACCCCTGCCATACCATTGGTGCCGCCAGAATTCTTTGTTATTTAGGATTTGCTTGTGATATGAGGCTCAAGAGAACATTCGATCATCTTATGAAAATCCAGCACACTGACGGAGGATGGCGCTGTAAAAAGTTTAGTTTTGGAAGAGGTCCTGAAACGGTTTTCTCCAATCCCGGCCCGACGCTGGCTGCATTGGATGCTTTCAGATTTACATATTTGCTCAATAAAGATGAATCGCTTGATCATGCCGTAGAATTCTTGCTTGATCACTGGACAACCCGTAAGCCTCTCGGGCCATGTCACTTCGGAATCGGCACCCTGTTCATGCAAGTTGCTTATCCTTTCTCCCAGTATAATCTTTTTTTCTATGTTTACGTTCTATCTTTTTATGACAGGGCAAAGAAAGACCGTAGATTTTTGGAGGCGCTTCAGGTCTTGGAATCTAAGTTGGTAAATGGTAAAATTGTAGTGGAACGCACTAATCCGAAATTAGCCGGGTTTGCCATTTGCAAAAAAGGGGTACCAAACGAACGTGGTACTGAGCGCTACCACGAAATACTTAAAAACCTGGGTAGAGAGTATTAGAGTTTTGGATAATGTGTGCCTTGCCGAAGACACGAGGGGGTGGTTCTTTTGTGTCGCTGCCGTTTTGCTTTTTAATTCGCAACAGGGTCGATGTTGATCGAACGGACAGCAATAAAATAAGCAATTGCCTGAAAGTTTACATTTTATTGGGAAAGGAGTTTAAAATGGACAATAAGGAAAGCTATCGTAGAAAGATGCAGGAACAGTTAGATGAATGGATTGCCGAACTTGATAAGCTGCGCAAAAAGGCAGAAAGTGCCGGGGCTGATGCGGTAAAGAACCTGCCGGAACAGCTGAAGGTATTAGAAAATAAAATTGAAGAAGGCGCAGAAAAAATTAAGGAACTGGCCGAAATGAATGAAGAAGCCTTTGAATCTTTAAGGGCGGGTTTTGATTCGGCATGGCAATCTCTCTCAGCCGGCTTTAAAGAGGCAAAAACCAAATTCAAGTGGGAAAAAGAAAAAAAGTAAGTAATTTACAGGGCTAATCGCTGATTTTGCTTATTGCCCTGATCCTACTCTGATGCGTTTACTATTTGCCCGGCGGGCGGTATATTTTTTATGCACCAGGTGTTTCATAGCATAAAGATCGCCTTTTTCAAATCAGCCGAAACGGAAGCACCAAAAGAAGCACAGCTCTGAGCGAGTTTACCGCCCGCTTGGTGACGCTGGCCTTGTGAGCGTCAAGCCATATGATCCTGGGGATTCACCGACGTGAACATTGGCCGGATGGTCCCGCTCTGCGACCACGAGAACCTTTGTTCGAAGATACAGGTAAGTTTGCAGAAGGTGCCCATATGTCAATAAAAATCAAAATTTGTTTTTTAGTTTTTCTTTTAATTTTTTTATTGGTGCCAGGTTCAAAAGCCTGGGCAACGGTTTCTGTTAAGACAAAAAAAACGATTGGCAGAGTTTAGTTATAAGCAGAAAGTAATCGTGGTGATAATTTCTATTTTTAGTATCTTAATTGTTCATTTCGCGGCAACGGTTATTCTTCTCGGAGTTGTAGATGATAATATGGGAGAGAGGGCTGCTGGCTTTGCCCGACAGGCTTTGTTAGAAAAATATGCCGCTGAAGAGTATCGCGTTGAAGCCGGTAGTGGTTTTCATGCAATGGTTGGACATTCGCCCATCGCATTGTTCGATTTTCCCTATCAAGTGTTGTATTGGAAATTATCCCTTGAGTCTGAATTTCTGGCACCGATGATGGTCGGTTTTTATTATACGGTTTTTGATGATGACGGGCTGTTTGTGAAGAGCGGCAGTGCACTTTATTATGTGTATTCAAACGACCGTATGGTAATGGGCGATTTGCAGCACTAATCCGCTTAGTTAGGCGTAAACACTTACCCATATGACAGTTGATAAAAACCATTCAGCCGGTTGATTGGAGAAGCTTATGGAACAGAGAAAAGTAATTTCCCTGCCGCCGGCCGGCCAGCTGCTGTATGCCTCGGCGAGCACTGCCTTTACGATGCTCGAGCGGATGATTTTGCTTTACATGCCTTTTTATTATCTGCCCCCGGTCGAATTAGGCCTGCCCGGCTTGCTTCCTGATCGCACTTACCTGGGTATCTTTACCGTATTGGGAGCATCACTGCTGGTCAGCCGCGTCTTCGACGGCTTTACCGACCCGGTCATTGCCTCCCTTAGCGATAACAGCCGTTCCCACCTGGGACGCCGAAAGCTGTTTCTCATCTTGGGCGGCCTGCCCCTGGCTCTGTCAACCCTGCTGGTTTTTTATCCGCCCGACCTCGGCCACGCCACTTATCTAAACGGCTTATGGCTGGGGTCAATCATGGTCCTGTTTTATATTTCATTTACTGCCTATGTTAACCCGTACCTGGCCCTGCTGCCCGAACTGGGCCATAACACTAACCTTCGAATCAGTCTGGCCACGATGATTGCCTTTTTCGGCTTGATCGGGATGGTCATGGTTACAGTGCTGTTCCCCCTTTTGACTGGCAGCCTGCAGGATGCCGGTATTGAGATGCGTGCAGCTTACCGTTACGGTGCCCTTATTTTTGCAGCAGTCTCGGTGATCATGCTCTACGTGGCAACCCTTGGTTTCAAAGAAAATATCCACTGTCTGCCTGCCGAAGCACAACAGATGGGCACCTGGCAATCGTTTCGCCATACTTTCGGCGTGAAGCCGTTTCGCATTTTTCTGGCCGGGGAGATGTTTCTGCAGTTTGCTATGAACTTAGTAACGCTGGCCTTAATCTATTATGCAGTGGTGATCTTCCAGCGGGAAGAACAATTCATCATTGTCCTGGCTGGACTGACTATCGGCGGAGCGCTGCTCTGTTTTCCGCTGGTCAATATTATTGCTAAGCGAATCGGTAAGAAAAAAGTAATCACCACCGGGGTATTATGCCTCGCTTTCAGCGGCTTGGCCATTTTCCTGCTCTCCTTTAATTCAGCCGGTATCTATTTCTACATCAAGCTGGCCCTGTTTGCCCTGGCTGGATTCCCGCTGGCTGTTTTGACCATCCTGATCAACCCGACCATTGCCGACCTGGCCCGGCTTGATTTCTATACGACCGGGCAGCGCCGCGAAGCGATGTTTTTCGGTGCGCGGGCAATCCCGCTCAAGCTGACCGTCGCCTTGGCCGGCGTAGTCTTTGCTTTCCTGCTGTCTGAGTTCGGACGGGATATTGGGCAGGCACTCGGTGTGCAGTTAAGCGCGCTCGTGGTCGCGGTTGCCGCGCTCTGCAGCTACATCTGCTTTCGGTTTTATCCTGAAAAACAAGTGCTTGCAGTGCTAAAGAATGAGGAATAATAATCGGCGGCTACAGATTTTAAATGCCAGGGTGCTGACAGCCTGGCACGGATATTGGCATTGACATGAAGGCTTCCTGCCCTATCTATTTTTATTGCTTTATTCTGAACAGAAAAACAGCGCTCTATGCTGCTTTTGCCGCCATCTGTTCTCAGCTAATGGTTGCTGCTCCAGGCACGTTCATGGCTCCATGGGGTATGCCCGCTCTGAATTTACCATTCTGCTTTACAGCCATCCTTTTTATTGCCGTTGGTCGGACCAGTAATTAGCTTATTCCAGTCACTTGTTCCCCGACTACACTAGAAGAACACGTAGCGTGGCATAAATGCAGACTCCCATAAAACAGCCCCTAAGTAAAGCGCTCACCTGCAAAAGTAAGACACATCCTATTTAGGCGTGAGCTTATGAAGAGAAGGCAAGCAAAGGCGCTATTATGTCGCTCTTGCTTGCCTTTTCTTCATAAGATTTTTTTGTGCCTACTTGACAGAGTCAAGCTTAGCCTGTTACACTTATGAAAGCATAGTAAACCACTTGGAATAATAGGTTATGTTTGCACAAAGAGTTTTGCAGAAGGGAAGTGAAGATGTGTTTGTTGGCATTGCAAGGAGAAAGCTTTTTCCGATTATGGTAGTATTAATCCTTTTGGCAGGGGTTCTGGCCGGGTGTGCTCCAGCGGCGCAACCACCGCAACCAGATGGGCTTACACGAATAGTAGTCGCCGATGCTCCTACTACCCATCACCTGAACCTCTACGTTGCACAGGAAAAGGGACTTTTCGCTAAGTACGGGCTGGAAGTGGAGATAATTAGCGTGGAGAGCCTGTCGGCGGCCAGGGATGCCGTTGTGACCGGCGCCGCCGATGTGTTCTGGAGCTGTCCTACAGTGGCCATTGCAGCCATAGCCGGAGGGGCACCCATCAGAACGATCGCCCAGGTCAAAACTCCATGCACCTCAGTACTCCTAGTGCCAGGTGATTCACCGATTCAGGATTATCAGGACCTGGCAGGCAAGACCATTGCCGGCATATCGCCGTCCTGTGAAGCGGTCATTGCGATATCCAACGCAGCGAGGAAAGCAGGGGTCGAATTTAACCTGGTTACACTGGCTGGTGGAGCAGCCATCGCTGCGTTGGAGGCCGGGCAGATCGATGGGGCGATATTGGAAGAACCGCATGCCAGCATTGCTGAACTGGCCGGTTTCCGGGTTCTGTTCAGGGAGGCTGCCGAGGCGATACCATGCCGTACCATTAATGCCCGGACAGCGTTTATTACCGATAATGCCGATGCGCTGCGCAGCATGATCAGAGCTCTGGATGAGGCAAACGCGATCATCAATGCCGATCCAGTCGCTGATGATATTGTAGCAATAGCCGTAGTACCGACTGGCGCTCCCAGGGAAGCGATTATCCACGGGAATCCGAGGCTCATTTTTACCACCCGCCTGGATGAGGAAGGCCTCTGCAGACTGGGAGATGAACTGGTGGAATTAGGACATATCGAGGAGTGCCCGTCCGATTACATGTATGCACCCGAGTTCAGGGGTATAACCTGGGATTAACCTGGTGAAGGGTTGGAGTAAAATGAAAAGCCTTTATATTTCAATAGCATTCGCTGTTGTTGTAGTGGGTCTGGCGGCGTTGATCGGCGGAGCGCCCGGCAACAAATCCGACCGGGTGATTAATATCGGTCACACCGGCACGCCGCACCTCGCTCCACTTTTTGTTGCTGTTGACCATGGTCTGTTTAAGCAAGAGGGCTTGGATGTTGACTTGAAGCAGTTTGCTTCTACATCCGACGCAGGGTATGCGCTGCTGGCTGGCCGGGTGGATGTGGCGTTTATTGAGCCATCCAAATCGTTCCGGTTGATCAACGAGAATGACCAGGCCGGTATCAAAATTGCGGGCACCGTCAATTTCGCATTTGGGGCCACGCTGGTGGTGCGAGATGATCTTAATATAAGGCTTGACGATCTGGAGGGCATGACTGTGGCGGCGGGGTCTAGATATTGTGGGTTGCTTAGCCAGTTCAAGCATGATGCCGAAAGGCACGGGGTAAACGTCGGGGAGATTAATTTTGTGTATACCTCTTTTGAAACAATGCTGCCGGCATTGGAAGCCGGGAAAGTAGATGCCGTGTTGACAAGGGCATCTTATGCACTACTGGCCCAGGGCGAAGGGCATAAGATTCTTTATCAGAACTGGGATGTTGTATCGGGGGATCCATGTTGCCCTGAATACTTGGCACAGGTCGAGTACTTTATGCTGGTAAGGGATTTGGATGCCCAATCTGTTAGAGGGTTGGATGCCACATTGAAAGTGGCGTCTGGAAGGCCGGCTGAGGATAGCCGTAAAGCAGTAGTGGAGCATACCCAGCTTCCGCTAAGGTTGCAACAAGGATTCCCGGTAGCTCATTATCGGGAGATTGGACAGGAACTCAGGCAGGAATTGGGAGGTTGGGCATGGACCGAAAATTGACATATGAAACTAGAGGTTTGAACCGAGTAACTAAGGAACTGTCTGCCTTTTTTATGGGGATAGCAAAAAACAACTTCACAGTGGAGTTTTTCACCATATTTTCACCAATTATTATCCTGTGGGAGACTCTCCCACGCCTTGGCGTATTACCGCCTAGCTTAGTGCCCCCTCCTTCGGTGGTGGCAGTCGCCTTCGGGGATCTGATTATAAACCATGACCTATTGGGACATATGGGGATAAGCCTGCTTAGGTTCTTTCTCGGCCTAGCCATCGCCATCGCAACCGCCATACCTATCGGGATTTTAATGGGCT
>DATIKA010000017.1:0-8509 GCA_035478055.1 Candidatus Limnocylindrales bacterium
TATTGTGTCGAATCGCCTCTTCTTCCATAGCTTTACGCAGTTCGGGTACTACTAAAGTGTAAGCAATAATCGAGTTGCGGTGGATAGCTTCCGCAAAAACCGCTCTGATTTGATTTTTATCTTCGACAAATGGCACCCGGCGCATCTCGAAATCACCTGAGCCGTACTGGCTTGCCACAGCCTTAACCACAAATTCTGCCGTATCACCGATCGAGTCCGAAACAATATAGACAATTGGTTTTTCCAAAACTTCGTCCAGTATTACACCCCTCTCCTGAACGCTTTTCTACAATATTATCCATATAAACGAAGACCGTCGATGATAGATATCGCTGTAGTGATATATACTATATACGACGGTCATGTTCCTGCACATATTCCTAAATTCTATGTTATCTGGATCTTAGAAAAATCTGCCAGCCGGTTAAAAACTTTTTTTAGTGACGCCAGCAGATTAATCCTGTTAACGCGTAGCTTTTCATCATCGGCCATTACCATTACATGATCAAATAAGTTATCAATTGGGTCTTTGAGCGATTGGAGCTGCTGAAGAGCACACTTCGGATCGGTCAAACTTTCAAGAGACGTTTCTGCTTCAAGCAGACTGCTATAGACTTCTTTTTCGGCAGCACTTTCGAAAAGCGCTTCGTCTACCAAGCCTCCAACAGATTTTTGAGCGAGGTTAGCCACCCGGTTATAGGCGATGATCACATCTTCGAGCAGTGGTTTCTTCAGGTTTTCTTCGATCATAACTGCCCGCCTGTATAGCTCTGTCACCGCAGAAAAAGGCACGGCCAGGACAGCTTCTATTACATCGTGTGATATTCCCCGATCCTGAAAGACGAAACGTATCCTCTGGATTAGAAAATCATGCAAACTCAACTCGATTTTATGGCGGTGTTCCAAATCGAGATTGAGGGACGGTGCCACCAGAACAAGAGCCTGTTCAATATAATTTTCAAGCGCCAGGCTAAGTTCCAGGTCTAAAAGAATGGCAACGGCGCCCTGTGCCTGTCTGCGCAGACCAAAGGGATCCTGGGAACCGGTAGGCTGAATGCCGATTGCGAAACACCCGGCCAATGTGTCAATCCGATCGGCCAGCGAAACAAGTGCACCTTCCAACGCCGAGGGAAGTTGATCGCCACCGAAACGAGGCAAATAGTGTTCGTAGATACCTTCAGACACCTCAGCAGACTCGCCGCTCAGACGGGCATACTCCCGACCCATTACACCTTGCAGTTCAGGAAATTCCTTGACCATGCTGGTCACCAGATCGGCCTTGCACAGATGGGCGACCCTCCTGGCATTTTCAATTTTCTCAGATGGCAGAGCAAGGGCTTTTCCCAAAACCGCAGTCAGTTCTATAATACGCAGCCTTTTTTGATCAAGACTGCCCAGCGGCTCCAGGAAAATAACGTTTTGCAGGCTCTCAACAAAACTCTCAAGTGGTTTTTTAAGATCTTCCTTGAAAAAAAACCGTCCGTCCGCCAGGCGTGCCTGAATCACCTTGGCATAACCCTTGCTGATGTTAGAATGAAAACGGTTATTACTGATACCGATAAAGAAGGGGAGCAACTTACTGCTTTCCAATTCGGTTATCGGAAAATAGCGCTGATGATGTTGCATCGTAGTGACAAGAACTTCCTGCGGAAGATCGAGATATGCTTGATCAAAATAGCCAATTACCGCCACCGGATATTCCACCAGATAAATTACCTCTTCGAGCAG
The DNA here is from genome assembly GCA_035478055.1 of Candidatus Limnocylindrales bacterium. GTDB lineage: Bacteria > Bacillota > Dethiobacteria > DTU022 > DTU022 > DATIKA01. The sequence continues at coordinate 1,729 of DATIKA010000017.1, forward strand.
ATCATGATCAATTAAAGCCTTTCCCCCATTTTCGGCAGCCTTTTCCGCAAGCTGGGCGCGAATCATAGCACGGCGCTGATTCTGATCTACTACCACACAACTTTTTTCCATGCAAAGGAAATAGCTTTCCACGCTGTTAATTACAAAGGGACCAGGGGCAAGGAAACGATGACCGTACGTCTCGTTGCCCGATTTAATGCCGGCATAGCTAAAAGAGACGGGAATATTCCGGTACAGGGCGAGCAGCCAACGGATCGGGCGGGCGAAGCGCACATCTTTGCTTTGCCAGTACATTGGCCTGGGAAAAGTGAGCTTCTGAATCAGCCGCGGCAACAGTTCCGGCAGAAGTTTCGTGGTCGGTTGGCCGGAGATCTCTTTGCTTGCTACCACATAACGAGATCCTCTGAAAAGCTCTTCTTCAACCTGTTCCAGAGATATACCCTGGCTTTGCAGAAAACCCTGCAGCGCTTTGGTCGGATTGCCCTCATCATCATAAGCCCTGTTCACCGGCGGCCCTTTAATCTTCTCCACCAGGTCAGATTGGCCAGACTCGAGCTCCGTAACCAGGATTACCAGGCGGCGGGGCGTGCCCCAGGTTTCAATCTTGCCAAACTTAAGTCTGTGCTCGTTAAAAATCGAGGTTGCTCCCTGCTTTAACTGTTCCATGGCTCCTTCCAGAAATCGCGAAGGTATCTCCTCACAGCCTATTTCCAGCAACAGGTCACCCGTTGTTATCATTTTGCCGCACCCCCCACGATCAGCGGAAAACCGGCCGCTTCGCGTTGACCCAGAAAACGTTCTGCACAAAACCTGGCCAGATTACGGACCCGCCCGATATAGGCGGCGCGCTCAGTAACACTAATTGCACCCCGCGCATCCAACAAGTTAAATGTATGCGAACATTTCAGAATATAATCATAGGCCGGGTAAACCAGGTTAAGCTCCAGCAACCGCGCTGCTTCAGCCTCATAGAAACCGAACAGTTTGAACAGCAAATCGCTATCAGCGTGGTCGAAACTGTAACTCGACTGCTCCCACTCCACCCGCTGAAAAACTTCACCATAGGTGACTTTGCCGCTCCATATCAGGTCGAAAACATTGTCACAGTCCTGCAAATACATGGCGATTCGTTCAAGACCGTAGGTTAACTCCACCGGCACCTGCTCTACATCAAAGCCACCCACCTGTTGAAAATAAGTAAACTGGGTGATCTCCATGCCGTCAAGCCAGACTTCCCACCCCAAACCCCATGCTCCCAGGGTCGGCGCTTCCCAGTTGTCCTCGACAAAGCGAATATCGTGCTCGAGTGGATCAAGGCCCAGATAGGCCAGGCTGTCAAGATATTGCTGTTGAATATCGTCCGATGCCGGCTTAATAATCACCTGGTACTGATGGTGCTGGTAAAGCCTATTCGGATTATCACCGTACCGCCCATCAGCCGGGCGGCGCGAAGGTTCTACGTAGGCGACCGACCATGGTTCCGGCCCTAATGACCTTAAAAATGTGGCCGGGTTCATCGTGCCAGCCCCTTTTTCAACATCGTAAGGCTGCCAGATCATACATCCGCGCACGGCCCAATATTCCTGTAACTTGATCATAATTGTCTGTAAGTCCAATCGGTTCTCCTCCTTTCAAATAAAAAAACTCTCGTCCCTACGGTTACATAACCATAGGGACGAGAGGTATACCCGCGGTTCCACCCTACTTGACCCCGCATCACACGAAGTCCGCTTGATTTGAAACAATAAAACTCAGGAACGCCATTCACCGAAATCCCCACCGGGCTTACACCGTTCCCGGTTCGCTGCTATTTGAAGAACTATCCGGCTACTTCTCTCCATCATCGCCAGGCTGCTATTTAATTAATGAGAATACTAACAACTGCCCGTCCCTTTGTCAAGTATCTTCCGCCAGTTAGGGTGCGCTAGCTACAGCCATGATGTTCTGAAGTAAGCTACTGCATTACAATTGCGTAAGACAGCCAGCTTAACCGTAGCTCTGTTTCGCGTCAGCCCCCGGGGAACTAATGCGGATCCACTAATACATCTCCTGTATCCTTTATCGCTCTGTTTATTCCTGCAGTTCTGGCAGGTTTTTGTAGAGTTCAAGCGATTGCGGATTGGCCAGAGCCTCTCTGTTTTGTACCTCCTGACCATGAATAATCTTGTTGATGGCGATTTCAACTTTTTTGAGATTGATGGTATAGGGAATATCATCTATTTTAATAATCTTCGCCGGCACATGCCGCGGCGTGGTGCCCTGCCTTATGTTTGTCTTTATCCTATTTTTCAATTCTTCGGTGAGCTCGACACCTGGCGCCATTTTAACAAAAAGGATTACCCGCACATCGTTATCCCAATCCTGGCCTACCACTAGGCTGTCGAGGACTTCGGGCATAGCATCCATCAGGCGGTAAATTTCTGCCGTACCAATCCTGACTCCGCCCGGATTAAGCGTTGCGTCTGAACGGCCATAGAAGACCATGCCACCGTTTTTAGTAAGCATGACATAATCTCCGTGGTGCCAAACACCTTTATAGGTCTCAAAGTAAGCGCCCAAGTACTTTTTGTCATCCTCGTCATCCCAAAAATAGATGGGCATTGACGGAAAAGCCATCGTGCAGACCAGTTCTCCCTTCTCTTCCACCACTGACCTGCCGGCCGCATCAAACACTTCTACCTTCATGCCAAGGCCACGGCATTGCAACTCATTCCGGTAAACCGGCAAAGTGGGATTGCCAAGAGCGAAACAGGAGACAATGTCAGTCCCTCCGGCAATGGACGACAAACACACGTCTTCCTTGACATCACGGTAGACATATTCGAAACTATCTGCCGAAAGTGGTGAGCCGGTGGAAAGAATTGCCTTCAGCGGTGCCAGGTCAAATTGCTCACGCGGTTTGCAAGCGGCCTGCTCCAGGGAGGCAAGATAGCGTGCGCTTGTACCGAAAACAGTTATTTTTTCATCCTGGGCCATCCTGAACAGCGCTCCAGGGTCAGGGTAAAAGGGCGAGCCGTCAAAAAGTACTATGGTTGATCCCACAGCCAGGGAAGTAACCAGCCAATTCCACATCATCCAGCCACAGGTAGTAAAGTAGAATATAATGTCATTCCGTTTCAGATCAGTATGCAGCATCAGTTCTTTTAAGTGTTGGATCAGTGTGCCGCCGGCACCATGAACGATACACTTGGGCTTGCCAGTGGTTCCAGAAGAATACATAATATAGAGAGGATGTTCAAACGGCAATTGTTCAAATTCCAGATCGGACCAGTCTTCTTTAGCCAGGAAATCACCAAGCATCACAGCGTTCTTTACCGAACTGATATCAGGGTTGGCAACGGTATAGGGGACCACAATAACCTTTTCAATCGAGGGTATTTCATCGATAACCAGGCGAACTTTTTCAAGAGAGTCAAACAGCTTGCCATTGTATGAATAACCATTGGCACTGAACAGGATCTTGGGTTGAATCTGACCGAAGCGGTCCATAACACCCTGGAAACCGAAGTCCGGCGAACAGGAAGACCAGATGGCGCCAATGCTGCTGGTGGCCAACATAGCGATAACAGATTCCATCATGTTTGGCATGAACCCGGCCACACGGTCACCAACCGTAACACCAGCGTTTCGCAATGACTTGGCCAGGCGGGCCACCATGGCGTACATTTCTCGGTAGGTCATACTCTGGCTGGGCTGGGCTTCTCCCTTGAAGATCATAGCCACTCTGTCATCACGATACCGCAACAGATTTTCGGCAAAGTTAAGCCTTGCCCCTTCGAACCACTCGCTGTTAAACATGTCTTTAAAGTTACTGGTCACTGCTGTATAGGGTGTGGAATACTTGAGTTGACCGTATTCCCACATCAGTTCCCAGAAGTCGGGGCTGTTTTCGATTGACCAGTCATAGAGCTCGCTGTACGAAAGATAGTTTTTACCAAACCTGTCATTTACCAGCTTCATCAAATTTGTCATGTTCGAATTGGCCTTGCGCTCATCGCTTGGTTCCCACATTTTCCTGTTCATTTTACCACCTCCATTGTGACTAAGAAACAACAAACCTGTTCGTATTCCTGTCCATTCGGGAGCGACGCTGCTAAGTATTTATTCACAAACGGCATTCAACAACGCTTCATCCGTCAATCTCTTTAGTGTGATCAGTTCAAGCCGTGGCTTCACTAAATGACTTTTTCAATACTGCCCCCTTAATAACCTTCTTTTAACTTTTTTTCTCTGTAAATTAGTGATTAAATTATCACATTAAACCATTTACATTGTTGATTACAGCAGGTCTGTGTATATCAGTCAATACTGCGCGTTTCCCCAAGCGTGGTATTCTCCGGAAAATGCCCGCACTGGGGGCCATGTCCAGCGGCTGCCCGGCCTACAAATTCCTGAATTTCCCTGTCTTTGCTCTGTGGGCTGCTTTAAAAACACAATTACTGAATGTGGGATAAATATTGCGTGTGTTTTTTTAACAATTCGATGAATCTAGGAAGATCTTTTTCCTTAATGCGACTGGTCGGCCCGGAAATACTGATCGCTGCGGTAATTTTTTTCGTACTGCTAAAAACAGGAGCAGCAATACATACAACCCCATCCTCCCGCTCCTCTTGATCAATAGCATATTGGTTTATTTTAACTTTTTCAAGCTCTTCCTTTAAACCTTCCAAAGATGTTATCGTGTTTGCTGTATATTTTATTAGACCATGCTTTTTGACTATTTGCTCGATCGCTTCTTCTGAGAGCTCAGAAATCAAGACTTTCCCTACTCCCGTGCAGTGAACAGGTGAACGTTTACCCAGTTGGACAAAAGTTTTCATCATTTGTGAAGAATGTCTTTGCGCGATATATGTTATCTGCCCATCGATCAGAACAGCTAAATTAGAGCTTTCACCTGTTTCATCAGACATGTTTTCCAATACAGGTCCGGCTATTTTAGCCAATAATTGATAATAATTATTCGATAAACTGATCTCGAACAACCGTAAACCGATACCGTATTTTTTATTGCTCTGGTTTTGCTCAACATAGCGCTCCATTTTCAAAGAGCTGATCAGATGATGAGTGGTACTTAACGAGAGACCCAATGCGGTGCTGATTTGGGTTAGCGACAAACAATCCTCTTGTTCTGCTAACAAATTAATAATCGAGAGGGCTTTACTTACGGATAAGTTATACATTTAAGTTCTCCTTATCAATTATAGTCAGAATGTTTTGCGTATTGTACGGTGATATATTTAAGATAATTACATTTGGTATTGTTATTCTAAAAATATTTTAAAACTCCTTTAATTGAAGCAGGATTACTTGTTGAGATGCAGAATAAAAAAAATAATTAACATGAATCTTCCCAATATGTAAAATGTTCTAGCGGGTGTGAGTTCCATTGTAATTCTATAAAACGTGCTGCATTCTACCAAAAAATTGAAAAATAAAAGGAGAGAAACATGTTGCAAGAGTTAAAGTTGCCGGTAAGAATCTTGATGGGGCCCGGCCCCAGCACAGTACACCCACTGGTTTTAAGAGCTATTTCTATACCGTTGCTCGGACACCTTGATCCGAAGTTCTTGAATGTTATGAATGACATAACATTACTTTTGCAGAGCGTTTTCGAAACTTCAAACGAGCAAACCATGGCCATGCCGGGCACAGGCAGCGCTGGCATGGAAGCAGTTTTTGTCAATTTGCTTGAACCAGGTGACAAAGTGATCATCTGTGTGCATGGCTTATTCGGCGAAAGAATGGTCGATATGGCAGGCCGCATCGGATGCAATATTGTGACTATTGAGGCCCCCTGGGGGGAACATATTGCGCCTGAACAAGTCAAAAAAACGCTAGACGATCACCCGGATGTTAAAATGCTGGCGATTGTGCAAGCTGAAACTTCAACCGGAGTTTATCAGCCGCTCGCTGATATATCCAAACTTGTAAATGATGCTGGCCTGCTTTTCGTTGTAGACGCTGTAACCTCGTTGGGAGGTATGGAGGTAGGTGTAGATAAGCATAAAATTGACGCCGTTTTTAGCGGCACACAAAAGAATTTGAGTATTCCTCCGGGTTTAGCACCCGTTTCATTTAGCAATAAAGCTTTAGCGGTGTTGGATAATCGAAAAAGTAAAGTTCAAAGTTGGTATCTGGATCTCACCATGATCCGGAAATATTGGGGTCAGGAACGCTTTTATCACCACACTGCGCCTATATCGATGATCTATGCCTTACGCGAAGGGTTGCGACTAATCGTGGACGAGGGCCTAAAAGAAGTAGCCAATCGCCATCTGTCCTTGGGGAGAGCTCTTCAAGCAGGTCTAAGCGCGATGGGGCTTGAAATGGCGGTAAGAGATGAAAAGTTCAGACTGCCGAATTTAACTGCGGTTTACATTCCTGAGGGAATAGATGATTTAGTGGTGCGGAAGCGCCTATTGAACGAATTTAACATCGAAATTGGAGGTGGTCTGGGTAGACATAAAGGCAAGATCTGGCGTGTTGGCTTAATGGGTTACAGTTGCAGCAAAGAAAATGTGTTTCTGCTATTAGCGGCTTTAGAAGTAATACTTTCTAGCCTAGTACCTTACTTCTCATCAATTTGTGGGTAAAGTCTTCTCAGCTTAATCCTTGCATCTTCCGTTGTAAACTGCCAGTTGACGGTTCGTTTAGCCATGTTTCTAGTTTCTGCCCAGGCGGCCGCTTCCTTCTCCATTTGCTTCAATGTCGGTATACGCTTGGATAAGCACTGCTGCGACAGGACACCGATCTCTATTTCTGCCATATTGAGCCAACTTCC
>DATIKA010000018.1:0-12487 GCA_035478055.1 Candidatus Limnocylindrales bacterium
GCCAGAAAACCGATCATCCGGCCAGTAATTCCTTTTCCCAGGCGATAGGAATAAAACAATTCGGGATTACAAGCTGTGCACCAATGGTTATAAGCCAGATTTCGCGGTCTGATACCTGCTTGCAGGAGTTGCTGAGAGTTAATTAAAGCGAGGTCAAGGTGATAGGCTCCCTCTGCTGAACCGGGAGTTAAACAGGTTGGATTATCCCAACCAGCAGCCCGAAACTGTGCCGCCACTGTTTCATCCACCTGGTAGCATTGCGCACAGATGGCAGGGCTTAGTGCCACCAACAACTGGTCTGGCTCAATTAAATAGCGCTGCTGCAGATAACGCACTACTTTGCCCCCAATATTACCCAGAGTTCCCCTCCAGCCGGCATGAGCCAAAGCGATCAGGGGCTTGCGGGTCGACACAACGTAGATCAGCATGCAGTCGGCTGCATAAGCGGACAGAACCAACCCCGGTTCCTCGGTGATCAGAGCATCGCATGTTTGTTGCCCGGTATCCGGCTGCGCGCCCTCCCCGCGGTGACTGTTGTTGAACACCGCCATATCGGTTCCATGCACCTGAATACACGAAACCATCCCCTTGTAGTCGTAGCCAAAAGAGTCCATGAAACGGCGTCTGTTTTCCAAAACATGCTTTACTTGATCACCGGTATGAAAGGCAGTATTCAGCCAAGACATTGCCCCGCTGCTACAGCCACCCAACCGGGTAGAAAAAGCATGGTCGACCAGGCAGCTGTCAGACAGTAAAGGCGCCTGCAAATAAGCCAGATCACCTTTCCTGTATAGCTGGAATTCACCGCCCTCGTTCACGATCATATCCACGTCCATCCGGAAGAATCCAAATATGCCGTCTCGTCTCAACCTGCTAAATTTTAAAAGAGTGCTTTGGGGGCGTCTACATCATGCGCCATTCCAGCACCCCTACCTCTATTTGGAATGCGGAAGGAGTAAACTGTTTCCGGCCGTCCATTCTACCACCCTGCCCTGCGTTATAGAACCGGGAAGGTCAATGATGCGCTGATTACGCGAACCTCTGAAAGACAGGCTATAATCTTGCTCATGCAACAGAAAAGGGCCATCTATCAGCAACCATCCGGCTGCCATAAGTTGATAGACACTCCGATCAGTGCTGCTTTTTGCCAGCAACTCTTCATAGGTGTAGCCGCTGTAGATAACAAGGTTCAACCCAAGGTACCTAATTTGTTGGGCCAAATCAACCAGAGGTGGTGCCTGTTCAAATGGCTCGCCGCCGGTAAAGGTTACCCCACCGATACCACTGTTTTGTTTGATTCGTTCCAAAATGTCATCCAGGCTGATTGCCAGGCCGCCTTCGGGATTGTGTGTTTCGGGGTTGTGGCACCCCGGACAACGGTGGAAACAACCCTGAACATAGATCGACAAGCGAATTCCCGGCCCATCCACAATACTGTCATTTTGTATGCCGGCGATTCTCAGCTTCATTATTTCCCACGCGCTACGAAGTGCACTCTTCTATTATTAAGTTCACTTAACTTGGCTCCGTTAAAGCGATCATCGGTGGAAAGATATCCGGTAATCCTTCGAATCCGTCTGAAATCAGTACTGCCGCACTGCGGGCAACTTTGATTGAAAACGCCGCTATTCGAGCAAATACGACATTCATCTAGCGGAAAGTTGATCCCACCATAGCCAACATCAGCCGCAGCCATTTGACGCAAGACACGATCGACAGCATCGATATTATGCACAGGCGGCGCGGCAAGCTCGATGTAGGAAATATGGCCGGCATTGCACAGCCGGTGAAAGCGTCCCTCAGTATTAATCTTATCGAAGATCGAGAGAATATAATTCACCGGAATATGGAACGAATTTGTATAATATTCCTTATCCGTTATGCCGGGTAATACTCCAAAGCGTTCGCGATCAATTGCTACAAAACGTCCGGCTAAACCTTCCGCAGGGGTCGCAACCAGAACAAAGTTCAGATCATACTCATCAGCGTAGCTGTCCAGACGACGGCGCATGTGCTCAATAATTTTCAGACCTAACTCAAGTGCCTCAGAATCTTCGCCGTGGTGCTTGCCGATCATAGCATGCAGTGTTTCCGCCAGACCGATAAACCCGATAGCCAGTGTGCCGTGTTTGATTACATCGCCTATAGAATCGCCCGTTTTAAGTTTGTCCGAATCAAGGTAGAGTCTCTGCCCCATCAGGAAAGGAAGATCCGCAGCGCGCAACCTGGAAAGCACTTCATAACGATGCAACAATTGCTTGGCGCCCAGCCTCATGAGCCGGTCGAGCTGAATAAAGAAGAGGTCTTGCTGTCCACGACATTCCAGCGCCACGCGCGGCAGGTTCAATGTCACCGGCGCAATATTGCCCCTTCCAGCAGAAACTTCCGCGCCGTGACGGTTGGCAATGACACGGGTGCGGCAACCCATGTAAGACACTTCGTCACCATAGGGCTTGTTGAACGAACTGTCCATAAAACTGAAAGTGGGGTTCATCCGGCGTGCGGTAACCTGCAAGGCCAAACGGTACAGTTCGTAGTTGGGATCTTCGGGGTTAAAATTCACTCCTTCTTTTATCCGAAAAACAAGGTTTGGGAAGATCGGGCTTTCTCCCCGGCCCAAACCACGCAAAAAAGCTTCAAGAATCGCTTTTGAAACCAGCCGCCCTTCCTCTGTTGTATCTGTGCCAAGGTTTATCGAGCTGAAAGGCACCTGTGCGCCCGCCCTGCTGTGCATTGTATTCAGATTATAGATCAGCCCTTCCATAGACTGGTAAATTTCTTCATAGGCTGGTTTTTCCTTTAACGAACGGATAAGCTCGCCCATGCTGCGGTCAAAATGGGGGTAACTCTGCCCCCCGAACATATCGTTCTGGTTGCTCTGTAAAATAATCGCAGCCTGTGCAGCCGCCGATGCTATGCGTTTCGGCGGACGGATATATCCATACCCGGTGTTAAATCCTTCGCTCATCAGGCGGGACAAGTCAATCTGAAGGCAGTTTAATGTTTTACTGTAATAATCAAGGTCATGAATATGCATAGTACCATCGTCGTGTGCCCGGGCGTATTCATCCGGCAACAGGTTATTCAGGTAATATTTCTTACTGGCCGCCATTGCTATTTGCAGCATTTTGGCAGAAGGGGAGTTACTGACATTGGCATTCTCCCTGTTTGTTTCGACCAAAATTTCTTTGACCACATCCATCAATTCCGACTTGGCTTCACGAATACGGGTACGACGGTCGCGATAGATTATGTACGCTTTGGCAGTGCGGGCATGCCCGTTCTCAATGAGGGCTACTTCCACAGCATCCTGAACCTCTTCAACCGTAGGTGTCGCCCCGTTTGGTACTGCCTGGCACAGGTTCTCGACAATCTGTACGGTCAGGTTTTCGGCAATACCGCGGTCGTTGCCTCCTACCGCCCGGGCAGCCTTAAAAATGGCATCCGTTATTTTTTCAGAATCGAAAGCTGCTAACCGGCCGTCTCGTTTACGAATTTCATGAAATGTACCGACCTCTATCGGGTTGTTTTCCTCTTTTGCCGATGCAACAGTATGGTTCATTTTTTGCCTCCTCTGGCTATTTCCGTTTTAGCGAATCATTTCATCTTTTGACTGAGCATCTCTTCCAGTTCAACTTTAAATGTTTCGACATCCTGGAACTGGCGAAACACGGACGCAAAACGAACATAAGCAACCTCATCAATGATGCGTAAACGACCAAGCAGGATATCGCCGATCTTATCGGTCGTAACTTCCCTGGTGTAACTGCTGCGCAGATCCTGCTCCAGAGATTCAACCATTTCTTCCCATGTAGAACGTGGTATGTCACGCTTCTGACCAGCAAGAATAAGACCTCTCAGAATCTTACCGGCATCGAACAATTCTCTCCGGCCGTCCCGTTTAATAACCACAATCGGTTCTTCTTCAATTTTTTCCTTGGTACTAAAACGGTTGGCACAACCGGCGCACTGCCTCCTGCGACGGATAGTCGTGGCATCCTGGATTGCCCGGGAATCCAACACTTTCGTGTCAAGCTCACCGCAATAGGGACACTTCATCTCTTTGGCTCTCCTATCAATATATTGCAGTTGTTTTATTATAGACCACAACATATTGTATGTAAAGATAAATTTATACCTTAAACCCGGATAAGCTCTTCGCTGTTTATTCTAAAAGAAGAATGGAAGAACGGGCGATCTTGAGACAGCACTCGGAAAAAAGCTGTCACATCGCATTATCTTCCATTGATTTCTTCAGGTGTTGCCGGTTTTGTTTTTAAACTGCAAAAATGGTGCAACGGCAGCGGTTAGCTGCAACAGCATTGGCGATATTGCTTAATGACCAGGTCTGCCAGAGCTGTTTCCTTTATTTTAGCGATGGGGACAAGGAATGTGGTTGTCACCACACCGGGTAAACGGCCGATTTCTACTGCGCCATTGATGGTAATCCGATTTTTCACTTCTGATACCGATATGTTCAGTAATGCTCCGGCTCTCTCCAGAGCATTGCTGGTGGCAGCATTCAGGTCGGGTCCGGTTCCCACCACCGAGATAGGAACTGTTACCTCCACCTCTTCAAAACCCCAGGTTTTAGCGTAGGATCTGGCCAGGTCCATCTCCTCGCAGGTGTGCGGCTTTGCCAGGTAGGGCAGATCCTCCCATACCGGTAAAAGAATGGGGCCCTGGATCTTTAAACCTTTCAAAACCTCCACTTTGAGGGTAGCTATTCCAGCGACATCGCAGGTATGCCCTGCTATTTCCCCATCCCCCTGGAGAGCATGCATGTCACCCAGGTATACCCCTCCCCCAGGCACCTTCACCGGGAATATCACGACAGCCCCGGCCCGGACGCGATTGATATCCATGTGTCCGTCGGTGCAATGCTCCTTCAATTCTTCCGCAGTCATGGCATATTCATGAGGGGCTCCGATGAGAAAGCTACCAAAATCACCGGCGTTATGGGAATCTGGCATTGGATGGGACGGAGTGGTACCGAGCTGCCCTAAAAATGGCCGCAAACGTGTCACCACTCCAGGCATGTCACTGGGTGCAAAAGCCACAACCGGATTCTGGCTGGAAAAATCCGGGATAGCCATCAGACTTCTGGCATCACGGGCGGCTCTTTCCGCTGCTTCCCGGGGTAAGGTAACGCCTATCTGCCGATTTTCATCAAAAGCGATAGTATAACCATGGTCAAACACAAAGGGGGTAGCCTCCCCCCCACACTCCCGGCAACGGACTGCCTGGGCACCGATGCCCTCCAGGTTGGTTTCGGGGTAAAGGATCCCACAACCAGGACATTGTCCTGCCACGTAGGGATCACCTAAAAACCTGCCCGGTATACACTGATCGGTTCCAGAGGCTGTAACAGATGAACTGATGACGATAGACTTGATATGGATGGCAATGGCATCCCCTATCTCGGCTCCCTCCACATAAACCGGCTGGGTAACTTCGTGACCACCGCGGATGGCAGGCGTGATCATCGGCCCCCAGCAACCCGGTGCTGTGTTGGCCACAATATAGCCACCGTTGCGCACCGGGCCAAGCATGGGCTGTGATGGGTCCAGCACACCGTTATTAAAGGTGTTGACAAATACAGTCTCACTGGATTCGTTGTTGCTCACGTCTTTTCCCTCCAAATTAATTATTTCATTGTTTTTTCCTTTTTAGCTGATGATGTCTGGAACGAGGGACATATTTATCCCTCCAAAATAGTTCCTTGCTCAGCCATATCCTACTACACAATGAATTTTCCGTCAATTAAGCGGGACCACCTTCAACAGCTGACTCATCGGCCTGCGGTAATCGAGATCGATTGCGCCTCACCCGGAATGGAAATCATGCAGCGGCAGTATCCTCGACAGCAAGTATTTTAAACTGCTTTAACTGAAATAAAGAAAGGTGCTGCCCCAGTAAATATCAGGGTGGCACCTTTCTTCAATTGAAGCCCTTTGTGCGGACTACACGAGTCCGCTGATTCTCTTACAGTCAGCCAGGGACACTGGCCGGAGGTTGATCTGCCCCTCCTCCGCCAGTCGCAGGAGAGTGAATAGCAGCGTATTCTACCATACCGCCGTCGTATAGCTTTAAATTGCGGTATCCCGCGTTAAACAGGGCCAGGAACGTCTGGGCTCCACGCACCGAGACCGCGCAGAATATAATAATCTCGTTGTCAGCGGTAATATCTCTCTCCTTATAATGAATCAAAATCTGCTGCACCGGCCTAAAAGTACCGTCAGCAAAGTTGTTTTCTATAAAATCGACCATTACCGCACCAGGAATGGTGCCCTCCACAAACTCTTCGCGTGAGCGAGTATCGAGCAGGATCACGTTGTCTTGTGGGATCTCAACCTGTAGTTCAACCTCTGTGATCTTCGCTATCAGACTTTCATCAGCGTTACCGGCACGGAAAGTTTTCGCTTCAGGGGTCGGGGCAGTAGTAGAGAGCGCCATACCCTCCCTCTGAAGTGCAGCAAACCCGCCGCTGACAACCCTGGCCTGCTCATGTCCGTAAACACGCAGTGACCACCATAGCCTGGCTGCATCCATATTGTTATTGTCATCGTATATTATGATCAATGTATCATTATCAATCCCTCTGCTGCCAATCACCTGCGCAAACTGCTCTGCTGGCGCTAACAGGCTTGGGTAAGGTTGATTTACCACTATTTCGCCAAGTGTAATATTTACAGCGCCTTCGATGTGACCTGCCGCGTAAGCCTCTGCTGCCTGCATATCTACCAGAACCACCTGATCACCGCGCAGCAGCACCGGAACATCTTTGGCCTCAATAATGTATCTGCCCGAATCAGCCAGGCCCGGACCGGGTCCGACTCCGGTCGCAAATGCAAGCGCAACGGCTGCCAGCACAACTGCAACTATGACGAAAGATCCTTTCATTATTCCTCCCCCTATCGCTTGTTATTTTTTGCACATGCCCGGATACATTGTTCCCTTGTGTTCAATTATATGTTAGGATCTTGATAACCGGTTATAAAATTTGCAAATGCACTATCCAAGTTATCAATCGCATTGATGTGTTGTGTTTGGTTGGTCTTTTTCGCAATAGCACTCAGGAGTGATCATATGCAGTTAAAGTTAGACTGCCTCGGCGATATGTGCCCGATTCCGATCTTGAAAGCACAAGAGGCGTTGAAAAAACTTGTCAAAGGGGACTCGCTCTTGCTGGTCACCGATCACAACTGTGTGGCGCGTTCACTCGTCGAAAAGCTGAGCAAACAAAAACACCAGATCGAAGAAAATGAAGTCATGAACGGAATCTGGGAGATCACTGTGACAAAAAATTAGCAGAAAGTTTTTCGTGCTCTTTTTTTGAACATTTTGACAAATTCTCGAAAGTTCAGGTCGCTCAAACGGCTTTCCTTATAGATCAGGTAGATATCGTAGCTGAGTTCAAAATCCTTTATGTTGATTTTTTGCAGCTGTTTGGTGTACAGTTCTTTTTTAATGGTCAGGTAGGGGAGCAATGAAACTCCATATCCCTTTATAACAGTCGATTTGATCGATTCGATTTCTTCCATGTCGGATACAGTTTTCAAACTTTCAAGCTCGTACCCCTCGTTTGAGAACCACTTTCTGATATGCTCTTTGATTCCAAATTTTTTGGCCGGCAAGATTAGATTTTCCCGGGTTAGCTTTTCAACCGTCATTTCCTGATCCAGCTTATATTTCGCGGCAGTAACCGGGATTATGGCATCAACGGTCAAAAAATCAGCCGCCAGCGATTGGAGCTTTGGCTTGGATATAATAATACCCAGATCAAAGGTGTCATTGATGATGTTGGTCTCTACCTCTTCGGAATGGGATGTGTATAGTTCGAGTTTCAGGGACAACTGGGAGCGTGTCGCGTTATGGTTATTAATGCTGTATACCGTACAGGGCAATGCATAAGTGGCAATGATCGGCGTACAGTTCAAGCGGATAATGCTGGCGCTGTTTTCGACTACTGAAAGATCCTCCAACATATTCTCGTAAGAGCGGATAATGATTTTCGCATATTTGAGCACGATTACGCCTGCTTCGGTGAGCTGAACCCCTTTGTTGCTTCTGGTGAAGAGATCATATCCTAAAGATTCCTCCAGCCGCTTGATCTGCTGGCTGATCGCCGGTTGAGAAAAATGAGTGCTTTCGGCAACCTTGGAAATGCTCCCCCTGGAGGCAATTTCCACAAATAGTTTCAGGCCTTCAGTATTCACTTTTATCACCTCAATTATCCGGTAATTTAATCTAATAACTGTTTTAAACAGATCAGGTGATAGCCAGACTTTGAACCGTCGGTCGCTTAACCTTTCCATAGATAATAACACGATCCGACTATAAAAAATAGTTATCGTGAATAACTTCTTGCTATGGTGAAAATATTCACTAAACTGCTATACTGATTTCAAAGCTTGTGAAATATGTTGCATATGCATTGGAAGATTCTACAAGGAAAGGAGCGATAAAAAATGTCCGAAATAACTACCGAAATGAGCGCACCACAGGCTACCCCAGCCGTTTCTGCGCGTAAAAGTTCGCGCCGGACTGAGACCCGGAAAACGAAAAAGGACCAGACCATATATGGAGTTGCTATTTTAGGCCTGACCATTGTCTTCGGCATCTATCTGACCACAGTGTCCGCTACTCTTGGTATCTTCTGGCTGACCGGCATCGCTTTTGGTTTTATCCTGCGCCGTTCAAACTTTTGTTTTACGGCATCGATGCGCGACCCGATCATGACTGGTAGCACTACTTTGACCCGGGCGGTATTGATCGCCCTCGGCATCACTTCGATCGGCTTTGCAGCCCTTCAGTATAGCGCCAGCTTTTTTGGATTACCCATCCCCGGGATGGGCTTCGTGGTGCCGATAAGCTTCGCTACTGTTGCCGGAGCAGTTCTATTTGGCACAGGGATGGTTCTGGCCGGAGGATGTGCTTCTGGCACATTGATGCGAATCGGTGAAGGTTACGGCATGCAGTTGCTCTCTATCGTCTTTTTCGTAATCGGTTCATTCTGGGCAGCCCGGGATATGGGTTGGTGGACCTTAAATTTCATCAGCAACGGACCGCGCATTCACCTGCCGGAGATTTTGAGCTGGGGTGGAGCGATCACCGTGCAATTGATTGTTATCGCATCGCTTTACTTCCTGGCTCTCAAATGGGAGAACCGCAAACAGGAAAGCTAAAAAGTATCTTAAAAAGATTTTTAGGAGGTTTTTATAATGGCAGAAGTAGAACTCGATTGCTTGGGAGAGGCATGCCCGATTCCCCTAATTAAAACCGAGAATAAACTTAAAGAATTGACTGTTGGTGATACCCTGATTGTTATTATTGACCACAGCTGTGCCTTGAAAAATGTTCCGGAATGGGCCCGTAAGCATAAGCATATCGTTGAAGTTGAAGAGTTGGGCGACGGAGAATATGAAATTTTTATCGAAAAGACTTCCTGACCTGAAAGGAGCCTGTTATGGATATCAAAAACCATAAAGTCTATAAATCTCTGTTTAAAAATCCATGGAGTTACGTTACAGGAGCGATCCTGCTCTCGGTGTTTCAAATCATAACAATGGCTGCCACTGACGGTGCCTGGGGTGTGGTCGGGCCTTTCGCCGTTTGGGCGGCCTGGGTTTACGAGGCTGTAGGAGGCAGTGTTGGAAAATGGTATTTTTTCAACCTTGAAGGAACCAGGACAGCTCTCGAAGGAACTTTCTTCAGTGATCCCAGTTCAATACGTAACCTTGGGCTTGCCTTTGGCGCTCTGCTGGCCACCCTGCTCGCCTCTCAGTTTAAATTCAAAAAAATCAAGAATTTGCGCCAGGCCGCAGCCGCAATTATCGGCGGTCTGTTAATGGGCTACGGTTCACGAATTGCCTTTGGCTGTAACATCGGAGCTTTTTACAGTGGTATCTCAGTACTCTCGGTATCAGGCTGGGTCTTTGCCGTTTTCATGTATGTCGGAGCTTTTTTCGGCAGCAGACTGCTGGTCAAGTATTTTATGTAGATTTAAACGTAATTAAGTAGTTTTGCCGAAAGGAGCACTATCATGAATAGACGCGAAAAAAGTCGCGAAGGAACTGTTGAACAGGTAGACGTGGCAATAATCGGTGGGGGACCTGGCGGTCTGACTGCCGGCATCTACTGCGGAAGAGCAAACCTGAATACTGTCATCATCGAAAAGGCGATGGTCGGCGGACTGGCTACCTATACCAACGAAATCGAAAATTATCCCGGCTTTGTAAACGGGATAACCGGTAACGATTTAATGAAAAACTTTCAGGATCAGGCCAAACGATTCAATGTTAAGTTTAAACTAACCGATGTTAAGAGTATCCAGGTGGAAGGGCCGGTTAAAATAGTCGAGACAGCGAGAACCCGTTATGAAGCGAAAGCGGTGATCGTCGCCAGTGGAGGTAAACCACGGCTAACTGGAGCAAAGGGCGAAGAAAACTATCTATATGACAAAGGAATTGCCTTTTGCGCAACCTGTGATGCTGCGGCAAATAAAGATAAAGTGGTCATGGTTATCGGCAGCGGAGATGCAGCGATCGAGGAAGGAATGTTCCTGACCAAGTTTGCCAGCAAGGTTATCGTATCGGTTATCCACGACGAAGGGATCATGGACTGCAACGAGATTGCCAAAGCCGAGGCGCTGGCCAACCCGAAGATGGAGTTCATCTGGAATACCGTGGTTGACGAATTCAAAGGTGAAGATCACCTTGACACAATTGTCTTGAAGAATGTAAAAAGCGGAGGTTTAATTCCAGTAACGGTAGATTCCTGTTTCCTATTTATCGGTTACATACCGAACAGCGAGCTATTCGAGGGCATTCTCGACATGACCCCCACGGGCTATTTGCTGACCAACGATAAGATGGAAACGAACATTGATGGCGTTTTCGCCGTGGGTGATATCCGCGAGAAATTCCTGCGCCAGGTCGCCACTGCAGTGGGAGACGGCGCCATGGCCGGTGTTGCCGCTGAAAAGTATATCGCGGAGGAAGAAACTTTCCACACCCAAATCATGGAGAGCGGCGCAAAAACCAACCTGGTATACGTCTATAACTGCACTGACCACGGCTGCCTGGAAAACCTCGCTATTCTCGAAAAATTTGAGCAGGAGTTTTCCGAGCACTGCAAACTGATCAGAGTTGACATCTACAAGTCGAACGGGATTGCCAAAAGGCTTGCGATAGAAACTGCGCCTACAGTTGCCTTTATAAAAGACGGATGTAAGGTGCAGATTCTTGAGGGCAACCTGTCAAGAGATTTGTTACTTATGGGCCTTTCCGCTGAAATAAAGAGTAATTGATAAGTTTGCAGGTTAACCAATTTCAGATTATGCCGGTTGTAGAAATAATTGCTACAGCCATGACAATAAAAAACGGCCAGGTGGCTGTCGGGCACTGCATAATCAACAGTTTTTGGCTGCCAGGGGGCCTCAGCCATGCCTCAAACGTAGCGTTAAACGTGGATCAACAACACCCCGGTGACAGTGTGTCTGTTGCGATTCCGCGCCATCATTACCGGCACATATTACTGGCCTGGCAACAAGAAAGGAGTAATGCCCGAAATAATTTGAGTCACGAAGGATGTACCAAATTTTACAAATAGGGGGAAATTGAAGATGAGAAGGATTGCAAAACTATTATTTATTCTGCTTTTGATTGGTGCGATGATGTTGATCGCTGCTGGTTGCCCTGCGGAAGTCGCCCCACCACCAGCCAATGATGAGCCAGCAGTGGAAGAACCAGTTCTTGATCCGCAGGCAGTGGTTCTTGATGCCGCCAAGGCGTACTTCCCCAAGGTTGCTGACAACAATAACATCATTGAATCTGAAAAAGTAAAAGAAGCATTAGATGCTGACCCCGATGCCATGTTCATACTGGATATCCGCCGGGCAGAGGATTTCGAACTGGGCCATATTCCCGGTTCAGTCCACAGCGGATGGGGACAAGTCGGCGAAATTATGGATCGTATCCCCAGGGACAGACCTGTGGTCATTGCTTGCTACAGCGGACAAACCTCCGGACAGACTGTGGGTATTCTTCGTTTAGCTGGTTTTGAAAATGTTGTCTCTCTTTTCTACGGTGTCAGAGACGGTTGGGTAGGAAAATCTCAGTTTACCACAGAGGGAACCGGTATGGTCGCAGCCGCTGACCTCACTCAAGTTTCTTCACCGGTTGATGAGAAGGAAGAAATCCTTTGGGAGAAAGCCAGGGCAGTATTCACAGATATCGCTGGTGGCAACACTGCAATTATCCCGCCGCCAGAATTAAAAGCTGCTCTTGATGCCGACCCCAATTCTTTCTACGTGCTGGATATCCGCAGGGGTGAGGACTTCGCAGCCGGACATATTGAACATTCCGTGCACAGCGCCTGGGCTGCAGTTGGTAACGTGCTCGATACCCTGCCAACTGATCGCCCCATTGTTATTGCTTGCTATTCCGGCCAAACTGCCGGTCAGACTGTAGGCGTTTTACGGATG
>DATIKA010000019.1:0-13653 GCA_035478055.1 Candidatus Limnocylindrales bacterium
TTAACGGGAATAGAGTTCGACGATAAGGTGCTCGGTAACAGGTACGTCGATCTCATCCCGTTTTGGTATCCTCAAGACACGACCGGCAAGTTTTTCATGGTCTGCCTCCAACCAATCGACTATTCCCTGCTGCTCTCTTGCCTCGGCTATTTGCTTAAACACAGGCTTGCTTCTTCTTACATCACGCACGGCAACAAAATCACCCGCTTTTATCGAATAAGAAGGAATATCGACCTTACGGTTATTAACCTGAAAATGACCGTGCGCGATCAGCTGCCTGGCTTCTGAACGAGATCTGCTCAGTCCCATGCGGTAAACAACATTATCGAGACGACTTTCAAGCAGCTGCAATAAGATTTCACCGGTGACACCCTTACGACGGTCAGCTTCCGTAAAATAACGGCGAAACTGTCTTTCCATAACTCCGTAGATACGACGAGCTTTCTGCTTTTCACGCAGCTGCTGACCGTACTCGGAAAATTTCTGACGACCCTGTCCATGCGCACCTGGCGGGTAAGCATGGCGAATAACGCCACATTTATCAGAATAACAGCGATCCCCTTTCAGGTAAAGCTTGTCTTTTTCTCTGCGGCACAAACGACAAACAGCTCCTGTATGGCGTCCCATATTAGATTAGGTTACACCCCCTTCGATAAATTAACTACACCCTCCGCCGTTTAGGCGGACGACAACCGTTATGCGGTATTGGAGTTACATCTTTGATCATGTTTACCTCAAGACCTGCCGCTTGCAGGGAACGAATGGCTGCTTCCCGGCCGGCTCCCGGACCTTTTACATAAACTTCAACATGTCTCATGCCATGCTCCATGGCGGCCTTAGCCGCTGCCTCAGCAGCTAGCTGCGCAGCAAATGGAGTCGACTTGCGAGATCCTTTAAATCCGACATTACCGGCACTAGACCAAGAAATACCATTTCCATTGATATCGGTAATGCTGATGAATGTGTTATTAAAGGTTGATTTGATATGAGCAACCCCGCGCTCAACATTCTTTCTTTCACGGCGTTTTGTGCGGGCAATCTTTTTTTTAACCAATTTTCTTAGTTTCCTCCCTTCTGCAGGATTACTATTTCTTCCTGCGTATACCGACAGTCTTACGAGGACCTTTTCGAGTACGAGCATTGTTTTTAGTCGTCTGTCCTCTTACCGGTAAACCACGCCGATGCCTGATCCCGCGATAGCAGCCGATTTCAACCAGGCGTTTAATATTCAATGCTACCTCGCGACGCAAATCTCCCTCGACATTATAATTTTTGTCGATAAATTCTCGCAACCGGCTGAGTTCATCTTCAGTCAAATCCTTTACCCTGGTATCGGGGCTTACCCCGGTATGAGCCAGGATCTTCTCAGAACGATTTATTCCTATCCCGTAAATATAGCTCAGCGCAACTTCCACTCTCTTGTCACGCGGCAAATCGACACCTGCAATTCTGGCCAATCGATTAACACCTCCTTCAAGCTTAGTCCCCCTGACAGTTATAAAACAAGCAAGGCCGACCGGCAAAGTTGCCAAACGTAGGGTTAACCCTGCCTTTGTTTATGTTTAGGGTTCTGGCAAATAATCACAACCCTGCCCTTGCGCCGGATTACCTTACATTTTTCGCACATTTTTTTTACTGAGGGCCTCACCTTCATAATATTGAACCTCCTTACTTGTAGCGATAGGTAATGCGCCCCCGAGTCAGATCGTAAGGCGAAAGTTCAACCAAAACCCGGTCGCCCGGTAAAATGCGGATGAAGTTCATTCGTATTTTACCTGACACATGAGCCAGCACCTTGTGCCCATTCTTCAACTCTACCCGGAACATGGCATTGGGCAGCGGCTCGACTACAGTGCCTTCCACTTCGATGACGTCTTTTTTTTTGCTCATGCTGCCAGCTAAACCTCCTCTTCGGGAACCTCTTTTACTGGCGCCAGCTCTTTCAGATACCTGATTATCAGGCTGTCAGTCAACTTTTTCATATCACCCGGTTCCCCCAGGCAAACATGACGCTCATAGATCTGGAGATGGATTTTATTTTTTCTTTTCGGCTGTGCCAAAGTGCGGACTTTTCCGTCAGCCAGAAGCACATACCCCTGCGCAAGTTCCTGAATAACAATGTAGTGTTTTCCCTTGTCGCGGCCCATCAGGGAACGAACCAGCTGCCCGGATTTTAACTCCACCATTGCGGCGCCCCCTTTAAGTCAGGCCAGAGAAGACGTCAACACTTCAGGCCCATTTTCACCCAATGCTACTGTATGCTCAAAATGAGCTGACAGACTACCGTCACTGGTCACGACCGTCCAATTGTCGTTCAATACCTGTACTTCCCAATGTCCGGCATTGACCATCGGCTCAATAGCCAGTACAATCCCCGATTGAAGCAAAGGGCCGCGGCCAGGCAGGCCAAAATTCGGCACTTGCGGTTCCTCATGCATCTCCTTGCCGATACCATGTCCCACATAATTACGTACTACCGAAAAAGAATTGCTCTCAACATAAAGCTGTACGGCATGCGAAATATCTGAAAGCCGACCACCGCTTTGCATGACAGCAATGGCCTTGCCCAGAGACTCTTCGGTTACTTCAAGCAGCTTTTGAGCCAAATGTGTTATTTTCCCCACTCCAAAGGTAGCTGCGGCATCACAGTAGTAACCCTTTAAACGGACCCCTACATCAATGCTGATTATATCGCCCTCTTCAAGGCTGCGCAACCCGGGTATCCCATGTACGACCTCGTTATTAACGGAAGTGCATATTGACGCCGGAAAATTATGATAACCCAGGAAGGCAGGTTCAGCTCCGTATTTGCGGATGTTCTTCTCCCCAATTTTATTCAGCAGGGCAGTGGTGACACCCGAATCAATTGTGCGTTCAAGCTCCTGGAGCACCTCGGCTGCTATTTTGCCTGCTTCCCGCATCAGTTTAATTTCCCGCGTCGATTTAAGTTTAATCATCTTTTTTCCCTATTTCATAAACCCGCGGTAACTGCGCATCAGCATATGGCTTTCAATTTGTTTGAACGTTTCCAACACTACGCCAACAACGATAATCAAACCGATTCCACCGAAAATAATACTCATCCCTGTTATGCGCTCCAGAACAATCGGGAATACAGCTATAAAAGCAAGTGCAAATGCTCCCGCTGTAGTCAGGCGTGAAGTTAGCCTGGCCAGAAAATCAGCCGTCGGACGGCCAGGCCTCAAGCCCGGAATAAAACCACCATATTTTTTTATATTGCCAGCCATCTGGAACGGATCGAACTGGACAGCTGTATAAAAATAAGTAAATACGATGATCAGGATAAAATATAAAACCAGGTTCAGGTTGCTGCCCCAACCAAGGAGCCCCGCCACATTCTGGGCAATAGGATGCGGAATAAAACTGACCATGGTTTGTGGAAAACTTAAAATAACCGATGCAAATATAACCGGGATAACCCCAGCCTGGTTAACTTTCAGCGGAATGTGGGTAGCCTGACCGCCATACATACGTCGTCCGACTACACGTTTACTGTACTGCACATTTACCCTCCGCTGTCCCTGGTCAAGACCAATAATACCCACAATCAGAGCTACTAAAATAGTTAGCACCAGTATCACAATAAAAGCGTTAATCTGACCAAAACGGAACTGTTCCACCGCCATGGCTACGCCAATCGGGAACCCAGCCACGATACCGGCAAAAATAATCAGCGAAATACCGTTGCCTATCCCTTTTTCGTTGATCAGTTCACCTATCCACATGAGAAATGCAGTGCCGGCAGTAAGGGCAATTATAATCGTTGCATATGAAAGAATGGTTCTTTGCAGGATGGCCTGATCGGCAATAAAGACGGAGAGCGCCGCTGCCTGAATCACAGCAAGCACGACTGTGCCATAACGGGTAAGTTGCGATATTTTTTTACGACCCTCAGGGCCCTCCTGGCTCCATTCCTTCAGTTTAGGAATAACAATGGTCAGCAGGTTCAAAATAATCGAAGCGTTGATATAAGGCATAATGCCTAAAGCAAATATAGTAAAATTTGCCAGGTTCCCGCCACCGATGATGTTGACAAAACCGAAAATGGTATCTCCCTGAAAAAATGCTGCCAATATGGACGCGTCAACCCCAGGTACTGGAATCGCTGATCCCGCCCTGAAAACCACAAACATGGCTAACGTAAAAAGAATACGTTGTCGCAGCTCTTTGATTCCCCATGCCGCACGCACAGTTTCCAACACTTCAAATCACCTCTGCCTTTCCACCGACTGCCTCGATTTTTGCCAGGGCTTGCTTGCTGAAGTGATGGGCGTGGACCTCCAGCTTGCGACTCAGTTCACCGTCACCGAGCACTTTCAGTGGATCACGCAATGACTTCAGTAAACCTGATTCAATCAGAAGCTGCGGTGTAACTACAGCACCTTCATCAAAAACGTTTAGATCGCCTAAGTTAATTATACTCCACTTTTTCTTAAAAATACTGGTAAATCCGCGTTTTGGTAAACGCTGAAAATATGGCATCTGGCCGCCTTCAAACCCACGACGCACACCGGAGCCCGTACGCGATTTCTGACCTTTCTGCCCTCTTCCGGATGTCTTACCCAATCCGGAAGCAATACCTCTTCCTTTACGCTTAGCCGTGTGCCTGGCTCCCTCAGGAGGCCTGATATCATGTAAACGCATTGGCTGCACCTCCCTCAATACCGCTACTCAATCACTTGCCTTCTTCAACTTTCAACAAATAAAATACCTTGCCAGCCATTCCCCGGATCACCGGTGTGTCATCATGCTCCACCGTCTGACCAATTTTTTTCAACCCAAGTGCCCGCACTGTGCGGCGATGTTTAGGCAGGCAACTCAGCGGACTGCGTACCAGAGTGATCGATATTTTTTTATCCATAGCCATTACCTCTCCTTAGCCGAGCAACTTCTCTATTTCAATGCCGCGCAGAACACTGACATGTTCAACCTGTTTGAGCGACTTCAACCCCGCCATGGTTGCACTGACGACATTTATGGCATTGGATGAACCAAGAGACTTGGTTAATATATCTCTGACTCCTACCAATTCCAGAACAGCACGTACCGGCCCGCCGGCAATAACTCCGGTTCCTTCGGAAGCCGGCTTCAACATTACCCGGCCCGCCCCAAAGCGGCCTATGACCGGATGCGTGATCGTAGTCCCAACCATTGGCACCCGGATCAGATTTTTCTTTGCATCTTCAATACCTTTACGAATCGCTTCCGGCACTTCTGCTGCCTTGCCCATTCCCGAGCCAACTACGCCATTCTGGTCTCCCACAACAACCAGTGCACTGAAGCTGAAACGCCGTCCACCTTTAACCACTTTGGCTACACGGTTTACTTTGACTACTTTTTCGATCAATTCCTGAGAAGGTTCAATTTTTGACACCCCTGTAATTCCCCCTTTCTAGAAGATTAACCCAGCCTCACGGGCCGCATCGGCCAGCTCCTTGACTCGACCATGATAGAGGTATCCCCCTCGGTCAAAAACAACATCTTTAATACCCCGCTCCACAGCCCTCTGAGCCAGAAGCTCACCCACTTTGCGAGCGGCTGTACGATTACCACCGCTGGCAAGAACTGATCGCAACTGGGGCTCCAGACTGGAGGCGGCAACCATTGTTTCACCAGATTGGTCATTTATAACCTGGGCGTAAATATGTCTACTGCTGCGAAATACATTTAACCGGGGGCGCATAGATGTACCGCTAATCTTCTTGCGGACACGTCGGTGACGCCGCTTGCGGCTATTGCGGCGCGATTCTACTTTAAGCACTAGTTAACACCTCCAGGCGGCTATTTACCCGCTTTACCCACTTTCTGACGGACAACTTCGTTTTCATATCGAATTCCTTTGCCTTTGTAGGGCTCAGGTGGATAGGACCTGCGAATAACGGCCGCAAAATTGCCCACCTTTTGTTTGTCAATACCCCTCACTGTAATTTTTGTAGCGCTGGGCACTTCGATTTCAATATCATCCCCTGGGTCAAAAACAACGGGATGTGAAAATCCGATATTGAGAATCAGTTTATTCCCTTGCTTGGAAGCCCGGTACCCAACCCCAACCAATTCAAGGTTTCGGCTGAATCCTCTGGTTACCCCGCTGACCATATTATCAACAAGGGTCCTTGTCAACCCGTGCAAAGCCCGGTGTTGAGGGCTGTCTGTAGGCCTACTCACAAGCAGCAATCCCTCTCCATGTTCAATAATCATGTCAGGAGGCAGCTCCAGGGAGAGTTGCCCTTTTGGACCTATTACAATAATCTGCCTTTCGTCTAACTCTACCTGGACATCAGCAGGCACAACGACAGGCTTTCTGCCGGTTCGAGACATTGGTGAACCTCCTCGCTAGACTACCAGATATAGCATAAAACTTCGCCGCCGAAGCCGGTTTCCCGGGCCTGGCGATCGCTCATCAATCCCTGAGACGTGGAAACAATTGCTATCCCCAGCCCTCCCAAGACTTTTGGCATTTCATCCTTTTTGGCGTACACCCTCAACCCCGGCTTGCTAATCCTCTTCAAGCCGCTGATGATACGCTCCTGGTTGGGCCCGTATTTCAGATGAACACGCAAAATTCCCTGCTTCTGATCTTTGATATACTCATAATCCCTGATAAAACCTTCCTGCTTCATGATTATAGCCATTGACCGCTTAACATTCGAAGCAGGGATTTCCACTGTTTTATGCCGGACTACATTGGCGTTACGTAAACGTGTCAACATGTCGGCAATTGGGTCTGTCATCATTGGCAACAACAACCTCCTCTCATTCTTTCATCATCTACCAGCTGGCTTTTCTAATCCCCGGAATTTTCCCTTCGTTGGCCAGATGACGAAAACAAAGGCGGCACAGGCCAAATTTACGCAAGAAAGCCCTCGGGCGACCACAAAGATGACAGCGATTGTAACCGCGAACTAAGAACTTAGGCTCACGCCTGGCCTTGGCAATTAATGATTTCTTGGCCATCCTCTTCCTCCTTAACTCCCGCAAGACTTTAAATTTCAGGCGGCCCTGAAGGGCATACCCATCAATGTTAAAAGCTCACGTGCTTCTTCATCAGTATCGGCAGTGGTAACAATTGTAATATCCATGCCTTGCACTTTTTCCACCTTGCTGTACTCAATCTCGGGGAATATTAACTGTTCCTTGATCCCCAGCGTAAAGTTGCCTCGCCCGTCAAAAGAATGTGGAGATATTCCCCGGAAATCTCTCACCCTGGGCAGCGCAATATTAAAAAACTTGTCTAAAAAATCGTACATCCGGACACCACGCAAAGTTAACTTACAGCCGATCGACATGCCTTCCCGAACCTTAAAACTGGCCACAGAGCGACGCGCCTTAGTTATTACTGGCTTCTGGCCGGTTATAATAGAAAGGTCTCTTGCCGCTGCATCCAGTAATTTTGGGTTATCTTTTGCATCGCCTACTCCCATATTAATTACTACTTTTATGATTTGCGGCGATTGCAATACATTCTTGTATGCAAAACGCTTCATAAGGGCAGGCCTGACTTCTTCAAGGTATTTCTGCTTCATCCGAGACATTTTCACGCTGTTACCCTCCTTACTTATCCAACGACTCGCCGCACTTCTTACATGTGCGCACCCGACGCTTATCCGGCAAAATCTTCTTGGCAATACGGGTCGGTTTGCTGCAAGCCGGGCAGACAACCATGACCTTCGAAGCCGGAAACGCTGCCTCCATTTCCCTGATACCCCCCTGGGGTATTCTTTGGGTTGGTTTGGCGTGTTTCTTTACGATGTTGATCCCTTCCACCTTTATCCGACCCTTGCGGGGAAGGGTAGCGATCACTTTCCCTTTTTTACCTTTATCCTTACCGGAAAGAACCAACACGCGATCTCCACGGCGTACAGATATCTTCTTTACTTCCACCGGTTACTCGCCACCTCCATACTGAACATCTAAATCACTTCTGGCGCCAGGGAAACTATCTTCATAAATTCTTTCTCCCTGAGCTCGCGGGCTACGGGACCAAAAATGCGGGTTCCCCGTGGATTATTCTGATCATTAATAATCACTGCAGCATTCTCGTCAAAGTGTATATGGGAGCCATCTTTGCGGTTAAGCCGACTTTTTGTGCGCACAATTACTGCACGTACCACATCGCTTTTTTTGACTACCCCACCCGGGGCAGCCTCTTTAACTGTAGCAATAATAATATCACCGACACGCCCGGATTTACGCTTTGATCCTCCCAGGACCCTTATGCACAAAACTTTTTTCGCGCCCGAGTTATCCGCTACGTTTAATATGGTTTCACTTTGAATCATGCTTGCTTCTCCTTTCATTCCCTGCCCGGCAGGCGTTTCGGAATGACAACCTACAATTTGGACCGCTCCACGATTTCCACAAGACGCCACCTTTTATCCTTACTCAGCGGTCTGGTTTCCATGATCTTAACTAGATCTCCAACCCGGGATTCGTTTGTTTCATCATGAAACTTGTACTTTTTAGTCCGTCGGATAGTCTTGCCATAGAGTGGATGCTGTGTGACTCTTTCCACAGCAACGACCCTGGTTTTATCCATTTTATCGCTAACTACCTGACCGCTGCGGATCTTGCGTTTCCCTGTTTCCAAGCCGATGGGCCTCCCTTCTTTTAAATCAACTGCGTTCCCGCTCCCTGATCACTGTTTTCACCCGGGCAATACCGCGGCGAACTTCTTTGATGCGCATAACATTTTCCAGCTGACCGGTGGCTAACTGAAAGCGAAGATTAAAGAGTTCATCCTTCAACTCTTTGACTTTATCCTTCAATTCCTGCTCGTTTAATTCGCGGATATCTTTTACTTTCATTCGAAACCACCACCCGCTTCAGCTCTTTTAACAAACTTGGTCTTGATCGGCAATTTATTCGATGCAAGACGAATTGCTTCTTTGGCTATATCCTCACTTACTCCAGCCAGCTCAAACATGATCCTACCTGGCTTAACTACGGCTACCCAGTATTCAGGAGACCCTTTCCCCTTACCCATACGAGTTTCGGCAGGCTTTTCGGTAACCGGCTTATCCGGAAAGATACGAATCCAAACTTGGCCACCTCTTTTGATAAACCTGGTCATGGCAATGCGGGCAGCTTCAATCTGCTGGCTGGTAATCCAGGATGGTTCTAATGCCTGCATCCCGTACTCACCGTACTGCACTGTAGTGCCGCCTTTGGCCCGACCCTTCATCCGACCGCGATGCTGGCGGCGAAATTTAACCCGCTTAGGCATTAACATTCGGCTCAACCTCCTCCGCAGGTTTTACCTTATTCTGCCGCGCAAGCAGAATCTCTCCTTTAAATATCCATACTTTTACTCCGATTCGACCATAAGTAGTACGTGCTTCAGTAAAGCCGTAATCAATATCGGCACGCAGCGTTTGCAGTGGCACTGTACCTTCAAGATAGCTTTCATTACGAGCCATTTCTGTTCCGCCAAGCCTGCCACTGCACGAAATTTTGATGCCTTTGGCGCCGCTGCGCATAGTACGAAATACAGCCTGCTTCATTGCTCTTCGGAAAGCAATACGCTTTTCCAGTTGCGAAGCGACATTTTCGGCTACCAGGAACGCATCCATTTCTGCTTTTTTAATTTCAATTATATTCAAGTGCACCTTTTTCCCCGTCATCTTTTCCAACTGCCGGCGCAACTCTTCAACCCCGACGCCACCACGTCCGATCACCATGCCTGGCTTGGCAGTATGAATATTAAGTCGCAAATTGTTGGCCGCTCTTTCAATTTCAACTCGCGATACGGAAGCACTGCTCAAAGTTTTTTTGATATAATCCCGCACCGCTAAATCTTCATGCAACAGAGCGGTGTAATTTTTCGCAGCAAACCAACGCGCATCCCAGTCGCGAATAACGCCGATACGGAAACCAATGGGGCTAACTTTTTGTCCCATAACTAGACCCCCTTTCTTTCTTTAACGATCACTGTAATATGACTGGTGCGCTTCAAAATCATAAAACGTCGTCCCCTGGCCCTGGGTTGCACCCGCTTTAATGCTGGGCCTTCATCGACAAAGGCCTGATCCACATATAGCGCACTTCGATTAAGCTCATGGTTGTTTTCCGCATTAGCTGCTGCGGAACGCACCACTTTGGATACCACTTCCGCTGCCAAACGCGGTGTATACCGCAGTATACTCAGTGCTTCGTCAACATTTTTTTTACGTATCAGGTCTACAACAGCCCTGGCCTTACGCGGTGCCAGGCGCACGTAGCGAGCATGTGCTCTAGCTTCCATCAATCATCCTGCCTCCTCTGCCCTACTTTAAACTGGAAGAGCGTTCAGTATGGTGCCCGTGACCTCTGAAGGTACGAGTCGGGGCGAACTCACCCAGTTTGTGCCCAACCATATCTTCGCTTATGTAAACCGGAACATGCCTGCGCCCGTCATGCACAGCGAGTGTATGTCCGACCATAATGGGGAAAATGGTTGAACGGCGGGACCAGGTTTTAACAACCTTTTTTTCACCCTTATCGTTCATCTGTTCAATCTTTTTGATCAGGCTTGCTTCAATATAAGGACCCTTTTTCAGTGAACGCGACAATTTAAAACAACCTCCCTTTCAGTCGGAAACCAGCCGGCTGGTTACCTGGCAGCTTTAACCGCACCACTCCGGCTAGTGCTTCCGGCGGCGGACAATAAGTTTGTCCGAATCCTTGCCCTTTTTACGAGTCTTATAACCCAGAGTCGGCTTGCCCCACGGGGTAACCGGTCTCTTTTTACCAATAGGCGCTCTTCCCTCGCCACCACCGTGCGGGTGGTCACAGGGGTTCATTACCGAACCACGCACTGAAGGTCGGCGACCCAGCCAACGGCTGCGACCAGCCTTGCCAATCGTAAGGTTCTCATGCTCTATATTACCTAGCTGCCCAACAGTAGCACGGCAATCAAGCGGAACCAACCTTACCTCGCCTGAGGGAAGGCGTACATGTCCAAATTTTCCCTCTTTGGCGGAGAGTTGAGCGGCAGCACCCGCAGATCGTGCTAACTGGCCACCGTGCCCCGGCTTCATCTCGATATTATGCACGTGTGTTCCCACCGGAATCGAGCGCAATGGCATAGCATTGCCGGGCCTTATTTCAACCTTCATCCCTGAAATGATCGTCTGCCCGGTTTTTAACCCTAAAGGTGCCAGGATATACCGTTTTTCACCATCAGCGTAGAACAATAGCGCTATATTGGAAGAACGGTTCGGATCATATTCAACAGCGGCCACTGTTGCCGGAACATCGTCTTTGTTGCGCTTGAAATCAATCAATCGATAGTTGCGCTTATGACCGCCGCCCTGGTGACGGACAGTGATTCTTCCGTAAGAGTTACGGCCGGCCTTTCGATGCAAGGGTACCAGGAGTGATTTTTCCGGTTCCGTTTTGGTGATCTCTTCAAAAGTTGATACGGTGGCAAAGCGCCTTCCCGGGGAAGTAGGTTTAAAAGATTTTACTGCCATTTAATTGCTCACTCCTTCTGCTAGCGGCTTTCAAACAGCTCGATCGGCTTGCTGCCTTCGGCCAATGTAACAACCGCTTTTTTCCAACGAGGCTGCGTTCCTTCCGGATGGCGCCCCATGCGTTTCTTCTTGCCTTTAAAATTGGCTGTGTTTACTTTCTTCACCTTAACCCTGAAAATCTCTTCAAGCGCACGCTTGATTTCAATTTTGTTTGCCCTGACAGAGACGACAAAAGTATACTTGTTTTCTTCCATCAAGTCTGAAGTCTTCTCACTGATCAATGGACGAATAATAATATCACGGGCAACTCTCATCCGCCGAACACCTCCTGTACCTGCTCCAGGGCATCACTATCCATAATCATATAGTTATAACCAAGGATATCCAGCACATTAAGTTGTCGGGCCAGGATTGTTTTAACCCGGGGCAAATTGCGTGCTGATTTAATCACATTCAGATCCGGTTGGGCAGTGACAATCAGGACTCCGCCAGTTACCTTTAACTTATCCAATAATGCCACCATCTCTTTTGTGCGCGGCACCTCCATGCCATATTTCTCCACCAAAAGCAGCTTGCCTTCATTGAACTTGCTGCTTAAAACGGATTTAAGCGCAGCGCGTCGCATCTTTTTAGGGATTTTCGTGCTGAAATCACGAGGTTTCGGGCCAAAAACTGCACCGCCCCCGACCCATATCGGTGAACGTGTGCTACCATGACGCGCGCGTCCGGTTCCTTTTTGCGGCCACGGCTTGCTACCTCCACCTTTGACTTCTCCACGATCCTTACTCGAAGCCGACCCCTGCCGGCGCCGTGCTGCCTGCGAAACAGCCGTTTGATAAAGAGCTCCTTTTTTTAACGGCGCCCCAAACAGACTTGCCAGGACCTCGATCTCGTCCACCTGTTCGCCGTCTCTGTTGTATAGCGCTAATTTAGGCATATCAGGGCATCTCCTTTCTTTGGGCTATCCGCTTACTTACGTTTCACCGATTCTTTTATTTCCACCAGGCCGCCCCTGGGCCCGGGCACGGAGCCCTTAACCAATAATATATTTTTTCCAGCATCGGATTCCACAATACAAAGCCCCTGAACTGTCCGCCGCCAACCACCCATATGACCGGGTAGTTTGCGCCCCTTGAAGACACGCGACGGTGCAACAGCACCCAACGAGCCCGGACCGCGGTGGTAGTGTGAGCCGTGTGTTTTCGGTCCTCTGCTGAATCCCATTTTTTTGATCGATCCGGCAAAACCCTTTCCCCTGGCCACTGCGCTGACATCGACGAAATCTCCTGCTGAAAATAGATCCGCTTTGATTACCTGTCCGGTTTTATACAGGGTGGCATCGTCCACTCTGAATTCACGCAAATAACGGCAAGGCTTTATATTGGCCCGTTTGAAATGGCCTTTCGTTGGACGGTTCACCCGCTGCTCTTTCTTTTCAACGAAACCCAACTGAATACTGTTATATCCATCAGTATCAGTATTTTTAACCTGAGCCACACGACACGGGCCAGCCTCCAATACTGTTACCGGAACTACTCGATCATACTCATTATAGATCTGGGTCATTCCTATTTTACGAGCCAAAATGGCTTTAGTCATAATATTATGGCACCTCCACTAATAAGCTATAACTTAATTTCAATGTCCACACCGGCTGGCAAATCGAGCCGCATTAAAGCATCGATTGTCTTCGGTGTCGGTTCGAGGATATCAATTAGACGCTTATGGGTGCGCATTTCAAATTGCTCTCTGGAGTCCTTATATTTGTGCGGCGCTCGTATAACCGTGTAAAGACTCCTTTCTGTCGGCAAAGGCACCGGTCCTGAAACATCAGCCCCGGTACGGCGCGCCGTTTCGACAATCTTACTGGCAGACTGATCCAGCAAATGATGGTCAAAAGCTCTCAACCTGATTCTTATTTTTTGATTATCCATCTACAAATCCCCCTTATCGCCTGATTGAATCAGAGCTGCTCCGTAAAAATTCCCCGGTTCAGGTGGCCGGCAACCTCTTACTTCATCGCTTAAACATACACCTGTTAATATATTTCGGTAACCACGCCGGCGCCGACAGTGCGCCCTCCTTCGCGGATAGCGAAGCGCACTCCTTCTTCGACGGCAATCGGTGTGATCAACTCGATCTTCATGTTGACGTTGTCGCCGGGCATAACCATTTCCATGCC
>DATIKA010000020.1:0-7584 GCA_035478055.1 Candidatus Limnocylindrales bacterium
TTCTGCCAGAGCACCATGGCCTATTTCTCTACGTCCCGGGCCTCGCATAAAACCCACCTCACCGGTACTGTACGGCGGGAAATTATAATGGTGAATAAAACGCTTCGATTCTTCAACTCCCAGCCCGTCCAACATCTGCATATCTCTCAAAGCGGAAAGGGTGCAGATACTTAAGACCTGGGTTTGACCGCGCGTAAAAATTGCCGAACCGTGGGTACGTGGCAGAATTGAAATCTCACCGGTGATCGGCCGAATTTCAAGTGCATTACGACCATCGGACCGCAAGTTTTCATTTACAATCATACTGCGCATTGTATCTTTTAAAACAGCTTCAAATATTTTTTTCAAATCGGCTTCATTTTCAGGATAATCGATACTGAATCTTGTCAAAAGATCTTTTTTGATAGCAGACAGCCGATCTTCACGTTCCTGTTTTTCGGCAATCCGCAGTGCTGCTTTGATCTTATCCGTGATCGTCAGTTCCGCTTTTTCCTTCAGTTCCAAAGGAAACGTTTGTGCAACGACCTCCATTTTATGACAACCGATAGCTGCTACCATTTTATCCTGTACTGCTATGATCTCTTTTATAACCTTGTGTCCGGCTTCGATGCACTGCAGGATTTCTTCTTTGGTAATTTCCTGGGAACCGGCTTCTACCATCATTACGGCCTCTTTAGTTCCGGCCAGCATCAGGTGCAATTTACTGCGCAGTGTTTGCTCCTGGTTAGGATTTACTACTGGCTGCCCATCAACCAGACCTACTATCACCGCAGCAACCGGTCCATCGAAGGGTATCTTGGATATAGAAAGTGCAGCTGATGCTCCGATAATGGACAGTGGTTCAGGCGGGCAATCTTGATCCATGGATAACACAGTAGAAACTACATGCACGGAATTACGGAATCCCTTGGGAAAAAGCGGTCGCAAAGAGCGGTCGGTTAAACGGCTGCCCAGAGTAGCTCTTTCCGTAGGCCTTCCTTCTCTTTTGATAAAACCGCCGGGAATTCTTCCAACTGCATAAAGCCGTTCTTCGTAATCAACTGTAAGCGGAAAAAAATCAATCCCCTCACGTGGTTCGTCAGATACAGTAGCTGTAACAAGAACCACGGTGTCTCCATAGCGCATAAATACGGCACCACTGGCCTGTTTGGCAAGTTTACCTGTTTCCAGGGCCAGAGTTCTGCCCTGCAGTTCCATAGTATATATTTCCATATTCCAAAAACTCCTCTCGAATCACCTTGTTCTATAACCTGGAGCACGGGGGGCTTGCCCCCCGTGCTCCATACACTCTATTTTCTTAATCCAAGCCTGATCACTATAGCCTGGTAGCGTTCCGGAGCTGTGTTGCGCAGATAATTCAACAAACCACGCCTGCGGCCAACCATTCGCAATAACCCTCTTTGTGAGTGAAAATCTTTTTTGTGCATTTTCAAGTGTTCCGTGAGGTAATTAATCCTTTCGGTTAACAAAGCGATCTGCACTTCCGGCGAACCTGTATCGCCTTCGTGCATCTGGTAGAGATTAATAATTTCCAGCTTGCGTTCCTGATTCAACATGAGTATTTGTTCCTCCCGTAAAATAATCGCCGCCGGCCACGTTTGGCGTCGGAAATTCGCCATACCTAGCCTGCGGTTCTAAGTTAAATTGATATTAGCACAGAAAAAAATATATGTAAAGAAATGCCTGGGCTATCCGCTTATAATACTATTCAAAAATAAGCTTTCTTGCCTATTGATTGTCTTGATCAACATCCTGCTTTTTTCAATATCTTTCCCGATCTGTTCCCTGAGCTGATCAGGAGATGCAAATGCTCTGACATCTCTTAATTTCTCAAGAAAATACAGACGAAGATCACGGCTGTATATCGAACCCTGGAAATCAACAATGTAAGTTTCCACCGCCATTTCATTGTGTGAAAATGTAGGTTGAGAGCCAACATTTGTAACCCCCAATAGCATACCGTATCCAAGTTTATCAACTGCCGTCAGATAAACCCCATCACCAGGCCAAATCAGGTTCGGCGCAACACTGATATTAGCCGTGGGATAAACTATTTTACTGCCGAGCCCATGACCTTTGATCACCCGACCTTGCCGGAAAAAATAATAATTCAGTAATTCGGATGCCTCGCGTACTGAACCGGCCAATAGCAGTGACCTGATCATTGAACTGCTTACCTGCTTATGGTTAAGTGTAACCATCGGCGCAACGTTTACCTGAAAGTTTAGCTTTTTTCCCCAGTTGCACATTGTTTGAGCATTTCCTGCGCCCTGCTTTCCAAAAGAATAATCAACACCGATAAAAACGCCGCGCACATTCAGACGCTCAACCAGAATATCTCTGACGAATTGTTCGGCGGTTAGTGAAGCTAACAGTTCCGTAAATGGCTCCACAATAAGAGCATCAAGACCTAATTCAGCCATGATTTCTGCACGCTCAACAATATCTGTGAGCAAGGCGAAAGGTTGTTCAGGGTGCAACATTAAAGCCGGGTGCGGGTCAAATATCAAAGCGGCACTGATACCATTTTTCCTTCGCGCGGTGTCGATTGCCGCTTTGATAATTGTCTGATGCCCGCGATGCACGCCGTCAAAATTTCCTAATGCTAAAAACAGTGGTTTATTTTGTATCGGAAAACGGCTGCAGTCGTTAAACAGCTCCATGTTCTGGTCACCCTTCTACGATGTTAAATATTTAATAGTTTTAAGCTGGATTTGACCATCCGCTTCAAACCAGCCGGCTATTGCCTTAAAATTACCCTGGCTATCACACACTCTGATCAGAGAATCGCCGGTTGCGTAATTATTCGAAAACCCTGACTTATCAATACCAACAAATTGACCATATTTCATAGCTCTGATCGTATCTTCGCTGCATATTACTTGTGGAAACTGCATTAACGCAGTATCCATGGTTTGCAAGACACTTCCTTCCTGGCCGGTCAGAATTTTTTGTTCAAGTTCTGACGGT
Organism: Candidatus Limnocylindrales bacterium; assembly: GCA_035478055.1. Taxonomy (GTDB): domain Bacteria; phylum Bacillota; class Dethiobacteria; order DTU022; family DTU022; genus DATIKA01. The sequence continues at coordinate 2,971 of DATIKA010000020.1, forward strand.
GAAAATGAATTTTCCAGTGTATATGGCCCGACAGATAGTCTTACCAAAGCCGACAGGTGCGCTCCACACCCTACTGTTTTCCCCAGGTCAGAAGCCAGAGTGCGAATATACGTGCCTCGCGAGCATTTTACATCAATTATAAGTTGCGGTAATTGATCAGGATTATAAGATCGTAAATCAATACTGTACACTTCCGCTTTTCGTAACTGACGCGGCACTACCTCGCCTTGCCGTGTCCAGTGATAAAGTGGTTTGCCACGGTATTTTATAGCCGAATACAGTGGTGGCAACTGTTTGATAGTCCCTGTGAATTTTTGAAGAATATTTTCTAGATGCGCACGTTCCAGATGCGGAACCGGAAGTTGTTCCAGCACTTCACCCATTGCGTCTTCAGTATTTGTAGTCGTACCCAGTACTATTTCCGCGCGATAATATTTTGGAAGCTCGATCACATATTCAACAACGCGAGTTGCCTTCCCTAAACAAACAGGCAGGACACCGGTAGCCATCGGGTCTAGTGTACCGGTATGCCCTGCTTTTATACCCGGGAACAATTTTCGAACGAAGCTGACAACCTGGTGCGACGTAACACCGAAAGGCTTATTAATTATGACAATTCCATTCACTATGATGCTCCTTTACACCGGCAATCCATTCAGCAACGCACAGGCTTCCCTCATAACAATTTCTTTTGCAAACTCAAAGTTGCCAAGTATGCGACAACCTGCTGCTCTGGGATGTCCGCCACCGTTTAGTTTACCGGCTAGCACACTGACATCAACTGTCCTTGATCGGAATCCCACTTTAACCTCTTCCTGGCTTTCAATATAAAAAAGAATACCCAGCTCAACTCCTTCAATATTTCGCGCAAAATTTACGATTCCCTCGAGATCATCATTCATAGCACCAGTGCGTTCGCGTATATCTTTACCTAGCGTCATTACGGCAATTTTACGATTATCGTAAATCTCAATGCTTGACAGCGCTTCCTTCAATAAAACATAGAAAGAAAGCGGTCTCTCATCAAACATTCTTTGGGAAAGTAAAGCGGGGCTAAGATTATACTCAAGCAGAGCAGCGATCACCAGGTGAGTTTTTGCAGTTGTATTATCGTATTTAAAAGAACCGGTATCGGTAGATATAGCGACATAAAGAGCTTCCGCGATGCTTTCAGTAAGCGCCACCTGTAAATCTTTTATAATATCAAATATAATCTCTCCGGTTGCTGACGCAGCAGGATCTACCAGGTTTAAATTACCAAAGTGTTGGTTGGTTATATGATGGTCAATGTTGATTATCTGATGCGATTGAAGGATATTCGCCTTAAAATAACCCAAACGGTCCAAATCGCTGCTGTCTAGAACTATCGCCACAACATCCTTGTTTCCAACTAAATCCTGGTATGCTATCTGATCAGAACCCTTCAAAAAAGCATAGCGGCGCGGAATCTGGCCCGGCATAAAAAGCTTAACATCTTTGCCCATGACCTGCAGAACCTCACCCATAGCCAAAAGAGAACCGATACTGTCACCATCAGGCTGCATGTGTGATAATACGTAAAAAGATTTCGTCCTCTGTATTAACTCTATTATTTCAACTCGATCTGTCATCATCGTCTATCTCTTCACTTTTTAGGGTCGCGATCACTTTGTCAATATGCGCGCCGTATTCCATGGAATTATCTAGCAAGAAATTAATTTCGGGAGTATACCTTAATCGGATGCGCCTGCCAATCTCACCTCGAATATAGCCGGCTGCTCTCCGCAAGGCCAGTATCGTCTCATTTTTCTCTTCCGCACTGCCATAAATGCTTACATAGACAGTTGCGTAGCGTAAGTCCCTGGTCATTTCAACCTCAGTAATGCTGGTTAAGTCTGCCACACGGGGATCCTTGATCTGCGTCCTGATGATCTGGCTAATATCTTTTTTAATCTGTTCGCCGACACGCCTTGCTCTGTTTTCAGACATCGTTTAGACCTCCAGTATCGCTAAAAATACCGGTCTGGTAACCCGTCTACCGTGCTACCTGTTCGATAGTATATGCTTCAATTATATCGCCTTCTCGCAGATCGTTGAAGTTTTCCAGTAAAATCCCGCATTCAAACCCGGTTAATACCTCACGAACATCTTCTTTAAACCGTTTTAAAGAAGCGATGTGACCAGACTCATGAACCACTACCCCATCCCGTATTACCCGTACTGTCGCGTTACGGTTTATTTTACCTTCAATTACGTGTGTACCAGCAATGTTACCTAATCGTGAAACCTTAAACAGCTGTCTCACCTGAGCCTGTCCTAAAGTAACCTCTTTCATAATCGGTTTCAGCATACCGGTAACCGCTGCGTTGATATCTTCAATCGCTTCATAAATAATCCGGTACAGCCGTACGTCAACCTGGTCCTGCTCGGCCAGCTTACGGGCATTATTATCCGGGCGAACGTTGAATCCGATAACAATAGCATTGGAGGCAGAAGCAAGCATTACATCCGATTCGTTGATTGTTCCTACACCGGTGTGAATAATTTTGATCTGTACTTCTTCCAGACTAAGCTTGAAGAGAGCATCCTGCAGCGCTTCGACTGAACCCTGCACATCACCCTTTATGATCAGGTTCAGATCTTTGATTTCACCTTCCTGGATCTGTTTAAATAGGTCATCCAGAGTAATGCGGTACGTTTTTCGGGTTGTTTCTTTAATCTTTGCAGTACGTTTTGCAGCCACTTGCCGCGCAATTCGTTCATCACTGACAACCTGAAACCGATCGCCGGCCATCGGCACTTCATTGAGGCCAAGAATTTCGACCGGTGTTGACGGCCCTGCCGTTTTGATCCGTTCACCTCTGTCGTTCATCATCGCGCGAACTTTGCCGGCGATCGAGCCACAAATAATCGGTGAACCTACCTTAAGTGTACCATCCTGAACCAACACAGTTGCCACCGGTCCGCGTCCCCGATCCAGTTTAGCTTCAATCACAGTACCGCGTGCGGCACGATCCGGATACGCACTGAGTTCACCGACTTCGGCCAGTAATAAAATCATCTCTAAAAGTTCTTCCAGACCGTCGCCTCTGGTAGCGCTGACCGGAACAAAAATAGTATCGCCACCCCATTCTTCGGGAATCAGGCCGTGTTCCGATAACTGCTGCTTGACCCGATCCGGATTGGCGTCAGGTTTATCAATTTTATTTATAGCTACTAAAACGGGCACCTTTGCCGCTTTAGCATGATTAACAGCTTCGATCGTTTGCGGCATAACTCCATCGTCGGCAGCAACTACCAGCACCGCTATATCAGTAATCTGGGCACCGCGTGCGCGCATGGCGGTAAAAGCTGCATGGCCGGGAGTATCTAAAAATACAATCTTTTTCTGATCAACTTTGACCTGGTATGCACCAATGTGTTGGGTTATCCCTCCAAACTCACCAGCAGTAACATTTGCATTCCGTATCGCATCCAGCAATGATGTCTTGCCATGATCGACGTGGCCGAGGACTGTGACAACAGGTTTGCGAAGAACTCCCTTCATTTCAACTTCAGACTCATCTTTCAGTAACTCTTCTTCATCCGGATCTTCGATATAGTCTATCTCCATACCGTATTCTTCCGCTAAAAGCTCTATTGTATCAGCAGTCAATACCTGGTTAATAGTAACTATAACTCCCATTTCCAGCAGCAAAGTGATAATCTGTGCCGGGGTAATATCAAAGTGGACAGCCAGTTCAGCAACAGTAATTTGACCTTCAAGGCGTAATTTCGGGCGTTGCATTTTAATCAGTGCCGCCCTCTTTTCTTCCTGCACCGTTTTGCGGGTTTTACGGATCGGCGCAAACTTCTCCGTTGGTGCTGCTGTTTCTTTTTTCACGGTCTTTTCGTCCCGTGGCTCAGGTTTTTCCGGATCTTTTACTGCCTTTCTTTCCGGCACTTGCTCCGGCTTTCTGACACCCCGTCCGGTTAAAATGGCCATGATCCTTGCAGCGTCATCGTCGGTCAAAGTACTCATATGATTACTAACTTCAATATTCATACTTTCCATGACTTCAATCAATTTTTTACTCGTCGTTCCTAACTCTTTTGCCAATTCATACACTCTGACCTTACTCATTTATAGCACCCCCATCAAATAAGCCCTCCCCATCAAAATCCCTAAAACTGTTTAAACCGTGACAGCTGTAGGTCGGCTGTTATGCAGATTTTAATCTTAGAAAGCTTCCCCCGGCAAAAACCAAGGCCTTATTTTTACTCCAAAACAGGCAACAACCGTAGTCTTAGCTGCACGGATCCTGCTTCAACAGCAGGCCAATCTCTTCGATCAGATTTTCGGTTATCGGGAGTTGCAGATTTTTTTCCAGCCGTTTACCCTTAACCGCTTTCTTTACACAAATATCCTGTAAGCAAACGTAAGCACCTCTGCCCGGCTTCTTGCCCGTCAAATCAAGAATCACCTTGCCTTCCGGTGTTCGCACAACTCTGATAAGTTCCTTTTTCGGTTTCTTCTCCTGACAACTGATACAGATGCGCAAAGGTATTTTGCGGCTTTTAACCATCTGCTTCTCTATCCTCCTCCGACAACCCATTACCGTCGGAGTCGTTTGAAAAAGTCGTCACCGATGAGGT
>DATIKA010000021.1:0-1859 GCA_035478055.1 Candidatus Limnocylindrales bacterium
TGGACAAAAAAATAATAGTTAATTGTGATAACAGGGCTACCAGGGTAGCTATCCTGGAAAAAGGTAAATTGGTTGAACTCGATATTGAAAGGCCGCTTCAGCAGCGGGTGGTGGGAAACCTATACAAGGGTGTGGTGGCGAATGTTCTGCCGGGAATGCAGGCGGCTTTTGTAGACATTGGGCTGGAAAAGAACGCTTTTCTCTATGTGGACGATATTTTCACTGACTTGAACGATGAAAGCCCTCCCCCGGCACGTGGCCCTATTGATAAGCTGCTTCGTGCAGGTGAAGAAATCATGGTCCAGGTGATCAAAGAGCCGCATGGTAGTAAAGGAGCGCGCGTAACTGGTCAGATTACTCTTCCGGGGCGTTACCTGGTGCTGGTTCCCGGAGCGGATTATATCGGAGTTTCGAGGCGTATAGACAGTCAGACCGAAAGGGAAAGATTGCGCCGGGAGGTAGAAACACTTAAGCCCGATGCTTTGGGGTTGATCGTGCGTACTGTTGCCGAAGGAGTCGAGACAGAGGTAATGGAGCAAGACCTGCAGTTTTTGGTTCAGCTCTGGGACCGTATTTTAATCCGCTTTCAGCAACAAATTGCGCCGGCTATCCTCTACCAGGATTTGTCGCTGACCTGTCGTATTGCGCGCGATCTCTTCGCTGAGGAATTTAACAGCTTTTTGATTGATAACGAGTATGAATACGCTAAGGTACGCGAAATTGTTGACTATATTTCACCGCACTTAAGTTCTAAGGTGAAATATTATAAGGAAAAAGAGCCTATATTTGAACGTTATGGTATCGAAAAAGAGATTGAAAAGGCTCTCGCCCGGCAGGTTTGGTTAAAAAGTGGCGGTTACCTCGTCTTTGACGAAACTGAGGCATTAGCGGTGGTTGATGTCAATACCGGCCGTTATATTGGTCAACGCAATCTTGCAGAGACCATATTGAAAACAAATTTAGAAGCAGCGGAAGAAATTGCCAGACAGCTGCGCTTGCGTGACATTGGCGGGATTATCGTGATCGATTTTATTGATATGAGCATCGAAGACCATCGCCAAAAAGTGCTTGAAAAGCTCAACGTATCCATAAAAAATGACCGTACTAAAACTTATGTCCTGGGTATTACCAATCTTGGCCTAGTCGAGATGACCAGGAAAAAAGTGAGGCAAGATCTGTCAGAATACCTGCAGCAGCCCTGCCCTTACTGCAGCGGTTCCGGCCGCGTACTTACACCCCTGGTAGCAAGCACCAGAATCGAGAGAGAATTAAAGAAGCAGCTCTTAGTGGAGAGTAGTAAGGCGGTCCTGGTAGAAATGCACCACGAGGTTGCAGCGATCATTATAGGTACTGGGGGCGCGAATTTAAAGAAACTCGAAGAAGAGTTGGAGTTACATATTTTTATCCGGGGGAGTGGGGATATTCATATCGAACATTACCGTATTGCGGCCAGGGGAAGTCAGCAAGAAATACAGGTGCTAGCTTTTCCGGTAACGGTTGGTGAAATTCTTGAGGTTACAATTGAAGAACTTCATGCTGCTAATTTTAACCATGGCATTGCCCACCTGCAAGGTTTTGTAATTAATGTGGAAGGAGCCGGAGAACAGGTCGGGAAGAAGGTTTTGGTGGAGATCAAGGAAATAAGCCGCACCTTTGCCCGGGCCGCGCTGATAACCAAGTAATCACAAAAACAGTTCATACTTGTATAAATTAAATGGAGATTACCTTATTGTCTGTCCGGTGTGCGTCATTTTGATTGAGCCAACCTGATATTCAGGTTCAAAGATATTGCAGCCTTCCTGCCAGAGATTTTGCTTTCTAAACTACTTTGCATCCTCACACACCGACTGATCTGCTGC
>DATIKA010000022.1:0-12762 GCA_035478055.1 Candidatus Limnocylindrales bacterium
GGGCAAAACCCGCGGTGGATAAACAGTAGGTTATCGCCGCCGTAAGAGTCGTCTTGCCATGGTCCACATGACCAATCGTCCCTACGTTAACATGCGGCTTCGTCCGCTCAAACTTCTTCTTCGCCATTTAAATGCACCTCCAAAAAGCTAAACAGTAATGTTCGGGTGGTTTAACTTTCTTCAAACTAATACCGCCAACTGGCTGCCGGCCGTACAAAAAAACATGGTGGCGGCGCAGGGATTCGAACCCCGGACTCCGCGGGTATGAACCGCGTGCTCTAGCCAGCTGAGCTACGCCGCCGATGGAGCTCACGACCGGAATTGAACCGGTGACCTTGTCCTTACCAAGGACACGCTCTGCCGACTGAGCTACGTGAGCGCAAAACAATTCGCTTATTTAGATAAGGAAACCGCAGCTGCGATTTCCTTATTGTGGTTGCGGGGACAGGATTTGAACCTGCGACCTCCGGGTTATGAGCCCGACGAGCTACCAGACTGCTCCACCCCGCGTCGTCACTGGAGCGGGTGATGGGAATCGAACCCACACAACTAGCTTGGGAAGCTAGGACTCTGCCACTGAGCTACACCCGCGCATAGCGATACTCATTATACAATGGCAAAATTTAAAAGTCAACCGTCCGGGGCAAGATTTTTGTACGAGCGAGCCCGAGCAAAACAACCCATCCCGGCGATATCGTTATAACAGCCGGCACGCTATTCCGTCATTTTTCAGCAAGGAACGATCCGAGTGTTATTAATTGTGGAGTAAAGAACAATTTAATTTTTACGCACTTCCAGATAACGCTCCAACTTCCGTTTTACTCGCTGTAAAGCATTGTCAATCGACTTAACGTGACGGTGCAAATCCACCGCAATTTCGTGATATGACTTTCCTTCCAGGTACAGGTTCAGCACTTTCCATTCCAGTTCACTTAAAATCTCGCCCATCTTGAACTCGATGTCTTTGTATTCCTCGCGGTTAATCATCAACTCTTCCGGGTCGGTGATTTTAGTGCCGGCCAATATATCCAGCAACGTCCGGTCCGAATCTTCATCATAAATAGGTTTATTCAGGGATACATAAGAATTAAGGGGAATATGCTTCTGCCTGGTAGCTGTTTTGATCGCCGTAATAATCTGGCGGGTAATACAGAGCTCGGCAAAAGCACGAAATGTAGAAAGCTTGTCTCCCCTGAAATCGCGAATCGCTTTGTAGAGGCCAATCATCCCTTCTTGGATGATATCTTCCCGGTCGGCACCGACTAAAAAATAGGAACGCGCTTTGGCCTTCACAAAATTTTTGTATTTATTAATTAAAAATTCCAAGGCGATAACATCGCCGCCTCTAGCCACAGTGACAATATCCTCATCACTTTGGAATTCCAGGTTCAGGTCGTTCTGATAGGAAAACTTCACCTCGTGAGCTAACAAGCTCAACCCTATCGCCTCCGTTTGGATATTAAAGGTGGGCATTACTGCAGACGTCCTTCGTCATTATATCTTAAAGCCTCTGAAGGGTCAAGGTATTTTAAAAAATCTCAGAGAGAATCAGCAATCATGTTAGCTGACAAAACAAATTCAACTTTGTCAGAGTAAATGCAACCTGATATATGATCATGCGGCGATGTCGCTTAAGAAAGACAAATTGCCGCTGCCGCGAAAATAGATCAGGACGACCACCCCGCTCGCTGCGACAGGGCAGTATAAATAAGCACAGCTGCGGCAGCAGCCACGTTAAGCGAACCGGCAGCACCTGGCATCGGTATAGATACGATCTGGTCGCAACTTTCGCGTAACGGGCGGGAAAGCCCCCGACCCTCGGAACCGATTATCAAAACGAGGGGAACCCGGTAGTCAGCGCGATAATGTGCACTATCGCCATCGGCCTCCGCCCCGTAAAGCCAGAACCCATTCTTCTTCAAAACAGCAGCAGCCTGCACAAGGCTGCCTGCCACGGCTACTGGCAGGTGTTCTGCTGCACCGGCGGCTACTTTACACACTGCTGCAGTCACTGTTGCTGTGCGGTGGCTGGGAATAATGATACCGTGTATCCCGGCGGCATTGGCCGTTCGCATCACCGCGCCAAAATTTTGCGGATCTTCTATATGGTCGAGCATCAACAAAAAAGGCTGCTGGACAGTGGATTGGGAGATGCGAATCAGCGCTTCTAAAGAAAGGTATTGGAAAGGCGGCACAACTGCCGCTACCCCCTGGTGCCCCGTCAGTGCACCAACCGCATGCTCAAAATCGGCCCGGGAAAGCACGTTGACCGGAACCGCTTTTAGCCGGGCCAGTTCGGAAAGCGAGGCCAGTATTGCTCCCTTTTGACCTTCCGTCAGCAATATCCGGTAAGGTTTCCTGCAACGAAGCGCTTCCAGAACTGACTGCCGACCGATGATCAGCTCTTCTCTGCCGGTCGCCGGGTACACGAGCGGGATAGGGTGGACTCGTTTACGCATAGCGCCCTCCTTCAGTCAGCATTTATGTGCATTAAGAAGATTGACGAACGGAAAATACTGTTCGTAGATATGCGCCCCTGAAGAATAAGCCGTAATTGAGCCATCTTCGACCGGAAACTTCAGATGCATCAGCACATATTCTTTCAATAACTGCAGCCCTCCTATGTTTTCCGGAAAACCAACAAATATATCCCAGGAACGGAAAAAGAGAGACATTTGCAGCCGGCCATCAACTACTTTAAAATCTACTACCCGCAGGCAGGGAGGATCGACAAGTGTAATGTTAGCAGTACCTCCAATATTCATGCAGGCCTGGTTAGTCGCGCCGGCAGAGATATTCAGGAGATCTATTACCGCCGGCAATTGCGGCGCGATAAACTGGCCATAGGTATAATCTTCCATTTCAGACCTGGTGTCGGTAACGAGGTAATCATAAAAATAAGTCTGAATTCTTTCTTCCGAAGTGGGCGCAGGCAAATTGAAGTTCTCGGGCATCCAGACGGCCAGTGGGCGGGTAAATGGTTCTTCAATGACCACGGTCATATGATCCAGCTGTTTACGCAACTGCCCTTCGTAGCTGCCCTTCTTGATCTGGTAGCTGTAACCATGGCGCGCGCAACACCACAGAGCCATCCGCCAGGCTGCCTCAATAGTTCTTTCCTTTATGTAGGCCAATTTGCATCACTACCTTCTTAACGATAAAAATAGCCTCTGGCACATTGAATGCTCAGGTTGCCTGACTTCTCGCATGTCTAATGAGTGCTGATAACCGGTATGGTCAAGTCAGGCATATCTACCGTAATTAAGCCGCGAGCGGCTTTCTTTTATGCTTTTCGCTTCCAACGGGTGCCGTGGGGGGTATCCTCTAAAAACACACCACGAGCCAGCAGTTCATCACGGATGCGATCGGAAGCGGCCCAATCTTTATTTGCGCGAGCCAGATCACGCCTGGCAATAGCCGCAGTAATATCTTTTTCCAACTCAACGGGCGAAGAAATATCAAGTATTTCAAAGATCGCGTCAACTTCAGTGTAAAACCGAAGAGCTTCCTCAAGCAGCGCCCTGTTATACGGGTACGCTTCTTTGAGATAAATATTGCATCTGCGAGCGAGATCAAAGAGCACTGAGAGTCCATCTGCTGTGTTGAAATCATCGTCCATCGCTGCAGTAAACCGGGAGCCCGCTTCTCTGAGGATTGTTCGCAACTGTTCTTCCTGCTCGCTGGCTGCCTCTTCAGCCTCGCCGAGAGCACTATGCATATTCGCGATCATTTCTTTTAGCCTGTCGCGCCCTGCTCTCGCCTGAGTGATCAGATCGGCGCTGAAATTCAACGGGCTGCGGTAGTGAGCTGAAAGAATCAGAAAACGCAGATCAAGAGGGTCATATTCTTCCAGAAGCCTGCGCACAGTACGCACATTGCCGAGCGATTTCGACATCTTCCGATCCTCGATCTTAAGGTATCCGGCATGCATCCAGTATTTTGCCAGCAGCCGGCCGTCAGCACTCCAGGTCTGCGCAATCTCGTTTTCATGATGGGGGAAAACTAAATCGGCACCCCCGGCGTGAATATCAACGGTACCATTCATGTAGTGTGCAGCCATGGCCGAACATTCGATATGCCACCCCGGCCTCCCTTCACCCCAGGGGCTGTCCCACGAAGGCTCGCCCTGCTTCTTTTGCTTCCAGAGAGCAAAATCAAGCGGTTTCCGCTTCTTCTCACCCGGTTCCACACGCGCCCCGGCCAACAATTCATCCTGCTTCTGCTGGGAAAGCTGGCCGTAACCGGGGAAACTGGCCGTGTCATAATAGACATCGCCGCTGCTGGCATAGGCAGCCCTGTTCTGCAAAAGCCGCTCGATTAAACCAATAATCTGGGGGATATGTTCGGTAGCACGGGGCCGGATGTCAGCCGGCCGCACGCGCAGGGCAGCGACATCATCTTCATATGCCCGAATATAAATTTCAGCCAGCTCCGGCACACTGATTCCCTGCTCGCTCGCACGCGTAATCATCTTATCATCAATGTCGGTATAGTTCTGCACCAGTTTCACCTTGTAACCACGGTACTCCAGATAACGTCTGATCACATCGAAAATGATAAACACACGGGCGTTGCCGATATGAATAAAATCATATACCGTGGGACCGCAGACATAAAAAGTAACCAGGGGCGGTGCCGCAGGCTCAAGTTCTTCCTTGCAGCGCGATAAGGTATTATAAAGTTTAATGGCCAATTTTGCACGCTCCATTTTCTGAATCTGCCTGAAGGCAGCGCAATTGATCAATCTGTTCCTGCAGTCTGCTCAAGGCTTCAGCGACAGGATCAGGCATATCGGTATGGTTGAGATTTATGGAAGGCACTTTTGCGCCGTTATAGTAGACCACTCGACCGGGAATGCCGACTACCGTCGAGTTGGGCGGCACCGAATTCAAAACCACCGAGCCGGCGCCAATCCGGGTATTGGCGCCGATTTCAATCGGCCCTAAAATCTTGGCCCCTGTCCCGACAACTACGTTATCACAGATCGTTGGGTGACGTTTGCCCTTCGCCTTGCCGGTACCGCCAAGTGTGACCCCCTGGTAAATAGTCACGTTGGAACCTACTTCGGCTGTCTCGCCGATAACCACACCCATACCGTGATCGATAAAAAAAGAATCGCCGATTTTAGCTCCGGGATGAATCTCGATCCCAGTCAAAAAACGCGAAAAATGAGAAATCAGCCGCGGCAACAGCACCATGTTGTGCCGGTAAAGGAAATGAGCCAACCGGTGGCTAAAAATAGCATGCAAACCAGGATAACACAGCAGCACCTCGGATACGCTCCTCGCCGCCGGGTCTCTTTCCAAGATCGCCTGTATATCCTGACGAATACGTTTAAACATTGGGCATAACTCCCTGCCATTCAATAGTCAACTGCCAACCTGTCGTAAAATCCACGCCAATTCATTCCCTTACATGTTTTTACATATCGCCGTGTGTTCCGGAATTTTGCTGGCTGGCGTCATCCTCCAACAAAACTACAACTGTAGCCGCGATACCTTCTTCCCGGCCACAAACACCCAACTGTTCCGTAGTCGTTGCTTTCACCGAGACGACATCCCGGGTAACAGCAAACACCCCGGCAATGTTAGCCCTCATCGCCTCAATATGCGGGGCAAGAAGGGGTGCCTCGGCGACAATCACCGCATCAGCATTTACCAGCTTCCAGCGCTCTCGTTCAACTATCCTTTTTACATCATGAAGCAGTGCCAGGCTCGAAATGTTCCGGTACTGTTCGTCGCCTGGCGGAAAATAAAAACCGATGTCCCGCAGCCCTGCAGCCCCGAGCATAGCATCCATCAGCGCATGCAGCAGCACATCGGCATCAGAGTGCCCTTCCAACCCCCGGGTATGTTCAATTTGCACACCGCCCAGGATCAGTGCCCGCCCTTCGACGAGACGGTGCAGGTCATAACCGATACCTACGCGGTTCACGACAAAACTTCTCCTCTAAGAAAAATTTTCGCCAAATGCAAATCCCGGGGAGAAGTAACTTTGATGTTGGATTGCTCCCCGGGAACAGTAAGCACCGGATGACCAAAATACTCAACCAGGGCAGAGTCATCAGTAACTTCCAGGTTGTTTTCAGCTGCGTTCCGGTAGGCCTTCAGAATCAATTCACGCCGGAAAACCTGCGGAGTCTGAGCGCAACAAAAACTCTCCCGGGACGGAGTTTCTTTCACAAAACCTTCCGGGGTTACCACCTTCAGTGTATCTGTCAACGGCACAACGGGAATAGCAGCGCCATGACAATAGGCGGCTCCAAAAAGAGCGTTCACCAGCTTCTCTGAGGCAAGAGGGCGTGCACCGTCGTGTATGCAGACAAGTTCCGCCTCTTCTCTCACCACCTGCAACCCGTTATAAACCGAGTCCTGACGTCTGGACCCGCCTGCAACAAACAGAACCCGTTCCGGAGGGCAGTGGGGCCGCAGCAAATCTGCGGCATAACTGATGTCGGCGGCGGGAACAACCACAATTATTTGAATCACCGCCGGATTCTTCAAAAAAATCCCGACTGCACGTGCCAGCACCGACATCCCTTCCAGGGTCAGGTACTGCTTTCTGGTGGGGAAACCCATCCGCCGGCTCTCGCCGGCAGCAGCAACTACAACAGCAACGGTCATTATTTTACCCCGGAATACTTTTCAGCATCCTGCTTCGGTTTGGCAAATATCATCCGCCCGGCCGCAGTTTGCAAAACGCTCGTTACCAACACTTCGATCGCTTCCCCGATATGGCGCCGTCCACCTTCAACGACCACCATAGTGCCGTCATCGAGATAAGCGACCCCCTGGCCGGCTTCTTTGCCGTCCTTGACGATCTGGGCAACCATCTCTTCGCCGGGTAAAACCACCGGCTTAACAGCGTTGGCCAGTTCATTAATATTCAAAACAGCGATTCCCTGCAACTCACAAACCTTATTCAGGTTAAAATCATTGGTAACAACCTTGCCGTTAATCGTCTTGGCCAAACGCACCAGCTTGCTGTCAACCTCGGTCAAGTCTTCAAAATCGCCTTCATAAATCTGTACCGGGGTATCCATCTCTTTCTGGATCTTGTTCAGCACATCAAGGCCGCGTCGGCCGCGATTACGCTTGAGCGAATCAGGCGAATCGGCAATATGGCGCAGCTCTTCCAAAACAAAATCAGCCACAACGATTACCCCTTCCAGAAAGCCAGTTTTACAAATATCTACAATCCGGCCGTCAATGATGGCGCTGGTATCAAGAATTTTGTAAACCTCGTTAGCGCCGCTGCCGCTGCGCGCACCGCGACCCAATATTGTCGTAATAAAAGAAAACTCTGCTTTGCGGTTAAACAAAAAGCGGATCCCGATAAAAACCGTAAAAAACGTCAGTACCGGCGAAATAAAGACACCAACCACCGGAATCCGGTAAATGGGGAAGCTCAATAACACCCCGATTATCAATGTAATAACCAGGCCGAACACAAACAACACGATATCCTGGATCGGGACCACCTTCAGTTTGCTGTCCGCCCAGGTCAGGATACGGTTAAAAATGTTGATGAAAACAGGAGCAATAAGATAAAATATAAGACCGATCAGTAACGCGCCGGCAGCATAGTACACTATGCCAAGCGTTGTAAGCCCAAAAAAGCCGGTTTCGGAAACATCAACCGCCAGACCGACCATGGGCAGCAAAAAGGTAAAAAAATAAATGCCAAGAACTGCACCGCCCAGCGTGGCCATAAAACGCAGTACTTTATTGACCATACCCATCACCTCCTAAAAATGCGTACAACAACCTTGCATGTATTCGAATAGACATTCTCTGGACAATCACGCTGCTTTTAAAGCTTCCCCGCGGTCGATGACGCAGTCCACCCACCCTACACTTATGGCACCCAACGATAAAATAGCACGACCAAAAGCAGGGACGCAGCAATTTCAATAATTTAATTGCAAAAAAACCGCAACGACGAGGCTTCGCCACATTATAACTCAAATCTTTCATTTTAAACAAGGCATGAGAGCATATTTGCATCAAGGAATATAGAAATGGTGACTACCGCTACGATAAACGTCAGCTTGGGGCACTGCACCGTTGAGCCAAGTGAACGCTCGAATCGTCTTGGAGGGGCAGCATGCTCGCCAATTATTGGCTGCAAACTATTTAAGGACCTGATTGAAAATGCCGTCAAGAATCCTTATCATCTCAGATGGCTCGACACCCTGCACCAGGATCAACTCGCTTACCATAATCTGCCGCGCTGTTTCCAACATTTTGCTCTCTCCGGTTGAAAGACCTTTCTCACGATCCCGGGACATCAGGTTGCATACTACTTCAGCCACTGCGAGAATATCACCACTCTTGATCTTATCAAGATGGTCCCGATAACGCCGGTTCCAATTGACCGACATTGCGGTCTGATCACCCTGCAGTACCAGAAAAACCTGTTCGATCAGCTCTTTTGCAATTACGCTGCGCAGGCCAACCTGCGAGGTGCTGTCGATCGGAATAAGAACATTCATCTCTCCCATCGGCAGCTTCATCACGTAATAACTCTTGCGCGCACCGAGAATCTCTTTCTCTTCAATTGATTCAATCACTCCAGCTCCGTGCATCGGGTAAACCACTCTGTCTCCTACACTGAACAACATCTCGTCCTCCTCAGTCGATCCCTGTAAGCATATTAACACAGCCCCCTTTTGGTGTCAATTAAACGGATACTATAACACATCCTCATCCATAATACAATCAATATTTTTTGCCTTTTTCCCAGTCAGAGTTGACATTGGCCGAAACAAAAAAGTATAATCAATTGAAGCATTCTTCATAAAAATTGAGGTGACCTTCCTATGAAAGACAACGAGGATGTCGGCTGTTTCCAGGATATTGTGTCGGAGGTTTTGATCCGCCACCGCAGCATTCTGGACTGTTTATCCAAATACCAGGAATCAACCGCCCGGGTAAACCGCAGCGTTATCAAAGCGGTTACCGATTGCGGTTGTATTTCGATTAATGCCAATAAAAAACAGTACCCGCCGCTGGAATCGCTGAAAGAATGCGGCAAACTGATGGACTCCCACATCAAGGGGAAAATGTGCGAACACTGCCGGGAAGTGATTGCCGAAGAGATCGGCAAGCACCTGTTTTATCTGACTGCTCTGTGTAACATCCTTGATTATAAACTGGAAGACCTGTTCAGCCTGGAACACAACCGCTTGAGCACTCTTGGTCATTTCCTGCTCTCCTGAGCCGCAACCGCTGCAAACGTATTTTATTTCCGGAGCAACACGTTGCTAATTGCTTCGCGGTTGATAAACAAATGAGACGGGGCTGGCTGCCCCAGGCAGTCTTGCGGCTTCGGCCCGGTGAAACTGCGTACACCGGACCGGATGGGTCAACCACCGACACCTCCGGCTTCAGTCGATGATGCCGTTTCGCATCTAGCCTCCTGTTCAGTAACTGCTGCCACGTAAAGTTATTCCTTCGAACTTGGTACGCTACAGGCTGCTGCCCCTTACCGCTTCAGATAAGTGAGCACATTGTGGTAAGCCTGCCTGTCGATGCGCAAAACCCGGTTCAGCCGCATATATTTGCGTCGCACGCTGGCGGCGGAAACCCCGTAGGCCTCGGCCAGATCTTTCTGGGTAAGACCTAAAAAATGAAAACGAGCAAGGCAGTATTCCAACCCTGCGGCCCAGGTCTGCGGTTTACCGACACGCGGGCCCTGAGGGTAGGTGCGGTTAATAAAGTCAATCCAGATTGCCTCGGCATCTTCAAAAAATTCATCACTGTAAAAGGCGCTGTTCCGCATGTTGGCGAAGGTGCATTCGAGCACCTGCTGCCACTTGCTGTCCCACACCGGCGCCGGCGCAGGAAAGCTATGTAAATTTATCTCCCGGATGCTTCCTTCGCTGAAAATGCGATAGCGGCCCTGCGGAGCAGTTCGCTTCAGTTCAAGCAGGGCCACCTGGCGCAGCCTTTCATTAACCCACGGGTTAGCCGCAAATTCAGCCAGGCTGCTGCGCGCAGTATCGCAATCGGCGCTGCCGTACAGCCCAATAATCGCTTCCTTTATAAGGTCGTTTCCCTGGTAGAGCCCTCTCTGCAGAGCCTGCCGGAAATCTTCCTCCTCCAGCAGACGCTCTTTAAACCGCACCTGGTCAAAATCAGCAATCAAATGCAGCAGTGCATCGTTTTCGTGCGCATCCAAAGCCTGGCTGAAGGGTTCGGTCTCGTCATCTTCCTCCAGTACCAGCAGCAGCTCGGCGGCCTCCTCGGCCATCTCTCCTTCCGGAAATGCGTGCAGGTATTTAAGAAGACAGCGTTTCGCCTCAGGCAGTTCTTCCATCATGCCGTGGTTAACCGCCATGTGGAAGTAACATACGGCCAACTGTGGATCCAGATGCTGCACGATATGCTTAAAAATTTGGTTGGCTTCCTTCAGGCGGCTTGTCTTGCTGAGCAGACAGGCCAGGTTATAGTGATGCTGCGGGTTTTCAGGTTCAATTTCAATCGCTTTCTGCAAAAATAAAAGCGCCCTGGGAAGCCTGTTTTTCCGGTGATAATAGGTGCCCTTCTGCATATAGTAATCGGCATCCTGCAGGAATGGAATCACCTTCCAGCTGCTATCTTCTGTCTTCAGGATATTTCTTGGCCGATCGGCTCGTCCCAACTGCCTCACCCCTTTCCTCTGCCATGCTGTAACCCGCAAAAGCGCGTTATTTAACCACTACTTACCGGATATCTACTTTATTTAAGATACTAAACGTCGGCATCCTTCCCCGGATAAATGGCCACACCCTGACAGGTTTTGCCAAATATCCTGTCCCGGGAGCAAGGAAAGCGTTGCTACTGCACCGTATCATCAGCGGGGCGCAGGTAGATACTGCGCTCAAGGTAACGATCCCATTCTGTCCAGTCGCCGCCGCCCGGCAAATGTTTCTGCATCACCACGATAAACTGGTTCAAACGGGCGCTGACCAGATCAGCATGAAAGAGCGCAAAAGCATGAATCGTCTTTGGCACCTCGGGCGAACCCCATTCGCGCATCCCGCGGTGTGTCAGGATCATGTGTTCCAGTTCAAGCTTCAACGGTTCTGGAAAGCCGTCCAACCCGGCCAGCCTCTGATCGAGCATCTCCTTGCCAATGCTGATATGGCCAACCAGTTTGCCCCGGTCTGTAAATTCGAAGCTTAAACTATCCTGCCGGTATTCCTCAATTTTACCAATGTCATGCAAAATGGCGCCGGCCAGCAACAAATCAAGCCTGACCTGTGTCGGGTAAAGCGACGCCAGGCTGCGGCAGACGGCGATCACCTCCAGGGTGTGCTCCAGCAAACCGCCGACAAAATTATGGTGAATCGTCCGCGCAGCAGGGGCCAGGGCAAAACGCTGCGCAAACTCAGCTTCGTTGAAAAACGCTTCCAGCAGCGCCCGCAGGTGTTTATCCTGCAGTTCAACGGAGATCACCAGCTGCAGCTCAGCCATCATTTCAGCCAGGTTGCGATTAGAAACGGGTTGAAAAAAAGCGCGGTTCACTTTCAGCGGATCCAGCCGGCGCAGGTCACTTACCACCACTTGCGGCCCGTGATATTCACCCACCGTGCCGCGCACAAAAACGACATCGTCTTTCTGCACCGCTTCCCCTTCGGCGGGGGGATCCCACATCACGGCCTTCACCCTGCCGCTGACATCGGCCAGAACAAGCCTCAAAAAATATTCACCGGCACGGTGCGCCGAAGCAAAAGCGGTGCGGTTTATTTCCACCACCAGAGCCTGCGTTTCCACCTCGTCGCCTACCCGCATATTCTTGATCAACTGTTTCTTCATCTGTTCCACCTGCTTGCCGCTTAAATAATGTGCCTGTTTAATGTAACATAAGCCGCCCGTGAAAGGAAGAGGCTAACGCTCTGCCGAAAAGGCCTTTCGGTGGTTACAGGGATCCTTGTGCCACCAGATTTTACAGTTTTTTTTCTTAATTATTTCATAATATATTTAAACACTTTTATAAGAAACCGCTTGACGAAGGCACCCTCCGGTGATAAATTGGGTAACAGCGAGGTGCAAGAATAGTGAAAAAACCACGCAAGGAAAGAAAAAAAATCATTAAAATCTGAAAGGAAGTGTTTTAAGCGTGAGGAAAAGAACCTTTATTGCAGTGGCGCTGGCCGTAGTTTTCGTGCTGGCCCTGGCTGCGCCGGTTTTTGCACAATCAATGACTCACAGCGCAACATATTCATTAGATGGCAATGTTAACCTGCAGAGGCAGGCCGGGCACCTTTGCAACACCGGTGCTGAAATGAAGCAAACCATCACCGGCATTGGTAAAGTGGCCAAGACAACGAGCGCAGCGATGATTCCCGGCAGGCTTACCGTCACCGATACGAATGACATCGTGACGGCTCCCGGCGCAGCCCGTAACCTGGCCGTGATCAGCGTGATCGAGCTTTGCGCCCCGCCGAAGTTTACTTATGAAGACCACGTTGTTGGCCTTTCGGCGATGTATAACGTTTACGACCAGCCCCGGGTGTGGGGTTTTGGTGGCGGTGGTTTCGAGCTTACAGACACTAACGATGATGTACGGAGAGATGACTGGGAAACAGTGAATACCAGCGAACGTCAAATCTGGGCAGCCTCGATTGAAGCAGCACCAGGCACCGCTGGCACCCTGAACCAGAAATTCGAAGCAGCCTACGGCAGATACGCCGGTGGGGAACCTCTAGCTGCTGAAACTCCGACTCCGGCCGCAGATAGATCAGCATGGCTGTGGGCTCTTAATGCTGATGGCGTA
>DATIKA010000023.1:0-14169 GCA_035478055.1 Candidatus Limnocylindrales bacterium
GGCTATATTTAAAGCAGAAGGTGATTTTTTTGATTCCTGTTAAAGTGAGAGAGGTCGTTCTTGACCCAGTCCAGAATCCTTTGCTCCTGCTGGTAGACCTGGAAGAAACGATGGTATTACCGATCGGCATAGGATTTTGGGAAGCGCAGTCTATAGTAATCAAACTGCAGGGGCATATTCCCCCACGGCCGATGACCCACGATTTGTTTCAGTCCGTTTGTGGTCAGTTGGATACCGCAATTGAAAAAGTTATTATCAGCGAGATGCGAGATAACACTTTTTTTGCAGAGTTATATTTAAAGACGGCTGCGAGCAGAGAATTCAAGATCGATGCCCGACCTAGCGATGCGGTGGCATTGGCGTTGACAGTGGGTTGTCCGATCTATATTACCGAGAAAATTGCAGCACATACTGTGTCGATCAGTGATTTACCAGAACAATCCGCAGAAGATCTTGTTGACCGGGGAGACGCTGATGAGGGCGGATCCCGGCTGCATTAGACTGAGGTATAAATTTGGTGGTGATTGGTATTCGCGTAGCTGTTTGCGTGCTAGAGCTGCATATTCCAATGGCCGGTTCATTAAAAGCCAAGCGCCAGGTAATTAAAAGTTTAATTCAGCGATTGCGCAACCATTTTAATATCTCGATTGCGGAGGTAGGCAATCAGGATCTTTGGCAGCGCGCGGAACTGGGTGTAGCTGCTGTGTGCTATAACGGTGCTGGTGCTGACAGCATCATGGAAAGGATATTTTCTTATATTGAACAGGAGAATAATGTAAGTATAATTTCCTGCCGCAAGGAAAACTATTGACAAAGCAGGTCATTTCTTTTGCTCAGGTTTAAACGTGTAACAGAGCTTGCTCATTACTATGTCGGTTTAACCCTTAAAGAGGGTGACGATGCAGTTGATGCAACGAGTGGAAATGGGTATGACACCATTTTTTTAGCTCAAAAGGTTGGTTCTATGGGACACGTCTACGCTTTTGATATCCAGAAAGAAGCACTGGAACGGACCGGAGAAGTTTTGGTGCGAGCCGCATTAAGAGACAGGGTTACTTTAATTCACGCCGGACATGAACGAATGAAAGAATTTATTGATAAACCGGTCATGGTTGTAATGTTTAACTTGGGTTTTCTCCCCGGCTATGCCCGGAATATATCTACAGTATTCGACTCGACACTCAGTGCTATTCAACATTCATTGAGCCTTCTTGCCCCGGGAGGGATAGTAACAGTGGTGCTTTATCCTGGTCATGCGGAAGGCCGCAACGAGAAAGAAGTATTACTCCCATTTTGCCGCGAGCTGTTATCATCTGACTACACGGTGTTGCATACAGTCTTGCATAACCAACATCACGATCCCCCTGAGTTGATTGTTATTCAAAAAACTTGTCATTGATCAGGTTAGGCAGTCAAGTTGCACAGTGCGTGTTCAGTGATACCAGGCACCGGACGGCGGTGTAACGCTGAATGATCACGGATGTGTTTGTTGGCATTTTATTCATTGTTATATTCACAATAATATGATAAACTCAAGCGTATCCTTGGTCAGTATGGAGGTAGAATAGATGCCCGGTCGTAACATATCCAAATCTGTAATCAAAAGACTTCCAATTTATCTGAGGGTATTGGATCACCTCATGCATCGTGAAGTTGAAATGGTTTCTTCCAAAGATATTAGTAATGAAACTGGTTTTACAGCCGAACAAATACGCAAGGACCTTGCTTATTTCGGTGCGTTTGGCACGCGTGGTGCCGGTTATAACACTAGTTTCCTGCGAGGGAAAATTATAAAAATTATCGGGTTAGACCAGAAAACTAATGTTATTGTAATGGGAGCAGGTAATCTTGGGACAGCTTTAACTCGTTATAACTCAACAAAAAATCCGTATGTGAACGTTGTTGCTGTGTTTGATAAAAACATGCGGCTTGTGGGCAGAAAAATCAATCAGATCGAAGTTCAGCCGGTTAAAGATGCACCTAAAGTGATTGAAGAGTCAGGCATACTCGTGGCTATCATTACAGTTACCGCCAGCGAGGCACAAAACGCAGCAGATCTGGTGGTTAAACACGGCGTTAAAGCAATCCTCAATTTTGCCCCGGTTAAACTAAGTGTCCCGGAAGGGGTACATGTCCATAATGCTGATTTGACGATTGAGCTTCAGAGTCTGATCTATTACATTACCGCTGAAGAGGAGCGATTGCTTCGTCTGCAACAAGAGACTATGGAGTCGAAAACCGGGAAAACACTCTCCATGGAATAAACACAGGATAAGCTAACCACCTGAAAAAGAGCCAGAAAAAGTTTTTGGCGGGCTTGGGTTTGTATTGACTTTTATTATGAGCTTAGGTATACTTATCCTTGCGCATGGAGCTGTGGTGTAGTCGGTTAACATATCGGCCTGTCAAGCCGGAGATCGCGGGTTCGAGTCCCGTCAGCTCCGCCATAACGCCGAGATAGCTCAGTCGGTAGAGCAGCGGACTGAAAATCCGCGTGTCCCCAGTTCAATTCTGGGTCTCGGCACCAGGTGTGCGGAAGTAGCTCAGCGGTAGAGCATCGCCTTGCCAAGGCGAGGGTCGCGGGTTCAATTCCCGTCTTCCGCTCCATGTTCTGGCGACATAGCCAAGTGGTAAGGCAGAGGACTGCAAATCCTTTATCCCCGGTTCGAATCCGGGTGTCGCCTCCATTTTTAATGCCGGAGTGGCGGAACAGGCAGACGCAAGGGACTTAAAATCCCTCGACCATATTGGTCGTACCGGTTCGATTCCGGTCTCCGGCACCAGGGATGCAGATATACAAGGAAACCGACCGTGGGTTTTCTTTTTTTGTGGAGTGGCGTGCTGTGGCGGTAACAACAATAGAAGCGAACGTCCCCATGGTGAAAGCCCACTTATGGGCTTGATGAAGAGGAATATACAAGCGTAGCAGCAATTAATTGTGCGGGCATTAAAACAGCAAAAGGTATCCTATCTGTATTTCTTGATCCGTTTATCTTTCAGCATATTTTGTTGAACATATAACATTAACCCCCCCGCCAGAATTATGTCGCCGATGCTGATTAACTGGTTTTTAGCATACGGCAGCATAATGCGGTCACCCAGGAAATCAAGCCAGGTATCTTCAGTCATAACGGTGTGAAACGGGCTTAAGGTTCCTGAAGCCAGTTCTTCCCGCACTAATGGAGGTATTCTGCGGGCATCTACGGGCATCAATCCTTTGTTTGCGGTGATCACCAACAGGTTGAGAAGTATACCCAGACCAATAAGAAACATAGATTTTTTTGACGGTTGAAGGAATGCGAACGATAAAAGCAGGACAAAAGAGAAGACGTATAATAATGGAGTTGCAGCTGAAAGAAAACCTGTATTCAGGGCAAAATCGATCCGAACTGCTGCCTGCAAGGCCATGGAAAGGGCGATCAGGGGCCAACCGGAAAGGTTTATGTGCCCAAGTTGTTTCAGGCTGCCGTTCCGAAGAAATCCGATTACAAGCCCTGCTATAATGGCCTCTGGAACCAATTGGCGAGACCTCCTCGGGATAGAGTATATTATTTGGAGTAAGATTGAGCTAATGAGTGGTCGCTAGGTATGTTTTTACGCGCAACCTCTTTTGGGGAATTATTTAATTGAGGATAAATGTTGATGAAAGCGCTAACAATTCGCGTGTCAAACTGCGTACCTGCCCCAAGCTGCAATTCTTGCAAGGCTGCGCCGGATTCCATTGCTTTGCGATAAAGTCGATCGGTAGTCATGGCATCAAAGGCGTCTACAACTGCCAGGAGACGGGCGCCTTCCGGTATATATTCAGCCTTGATGTGGTCAGGATAACCAGTGCCATCCCATCGCTCGTGGTGATGTCTGATCATGGCGGCGCCTTCTGCAAAATATTTTATGTCCTTTATTATTTCGGCCCCTGCCTGACTATGTGTTTTCATAATGTCGAGCTCTTCCTTGGATAACAGGCTCGGTTTTTTCAATATTTCTTCCGGAACAGCTATTTTCCCGACATCGTGTATCAAGGAGATGTGCTGCAGCAATTCCACTTTATCGTCGGGCCATTTCAGTTCCCTGGCGAGTGCGACAGCATAATCGGACACCCGCAAGGAATGGCCTTTGGTATAAGGATCTTTTGCGTCGATGGCTATGGCAAGACTTTTGATCGTATCGAGGAATGTCCGCCGCATGTTCATGTAAGATTCGAAAGATTGACGAGCCAGAGCCAACGGGAGCAAAAAAAGCACAAGCCCCCAAAAAGCGATAGTGCTGTATATAACTGCGATCAAAATTCCCAACGGCACCATGCCCAGGAAGTTGGGCATACCCCATTTCAAATTGGTTAACCATAGCGAATATGGTTTTTCTTTCTGTTCAAAAGCGATAATCAGTGTAACAAAAGACACATTAAAGATAGTGTAAACAATGAGCGAAGTGATGGAAACCAGCAGAAATCTTAATGAAAAAACAGGTGTCGCCGGGATAAAAATTCTGTATAAAAGAGCAGCTGTTCCTGTAGAAACAGTCAACTCCGCGGCATTAAAGACATAATGTATCAAGGTTCTTCCCTTGCGCCGCGAAAAGAGATCGCCTAAAACGGTTATCATAACCGCAATGAGCGGGTGGAACAAAAGAATTGAGGCAAATGCAGCTGCCGTACTTGTAGTAACGACCCCCCCTCTGGGGAGGTTTACCGGAAACGAATTTAATATAATCACGAGGATAAGAAAAACCAGCGCCGAGCTCCACTGAACCCTGTTCCAGTCCAAGATGCCCGCAAGATAGGTGATCAGGGAAACAGCAGCAACCGTGAGCAGAAAGATCAATGTTTTGGTTTTAGCCGAGATTGTATCGTTCAACGTTTGTGCCACCTTATCATTATTAATGAAGCCGGCAGGCAGGTTGTTTAGACTAGCGCCACCTAAAAGCTGCAGTACCGGCGAGCGTCAGCCAGGTCAGCACAATGAGCACCTTTGCAAGGTTAACCTTCATGGTTTAACCTCCTTTACAAGGTTGCTCAGCAGTATCCGCTATGACTGCTGGCGCCGCTCCGCTCTGATTCCGCTCAACCCACGATGAAGAGGTCATGTTGGAAAAAAGCCTGCCGCCGGCTTCAATATTGGTATTGCTAAAATTAGGTGGTAAAGAGCCTCCGGTTGATGGCATCCAAAGTTGCTCTGGCCGTCGAGTTAAGGTCATCTCCCTTATTTATGGCTGTGCCGAGCATTATTTCTTCCCGATGATCAAGATGCAAACAAACAGCAGCAGCAATGAAATCGTACCCGGACAGGGCTATTTTTTGCACATCTCCAAGAAACAGCCTTCCTTTACATTGCATGCACTCTTCAACTGCTGTTAAAGTTGCAGTTGCTACCAGTTTCAGGCGGTTCTGTAATACGTTTGGGCCGTTTGCCGTGGCAATGTAAGATTTTTCGCCGGCGCTAATCGTAATTGTAATTGCTGCCGTACTATTTTCGGCGATATAATTCAAGCTTTTGAACTGAAGCCTGAAGTCAGCATTGGCATTGGCAGGTGCTAGTGCACCCGGACCAAGCTGAGCTACGCTGATGCGCCTGTGGTCCAGTTCTATGCCCAGTTTAACCATCACCGCTGACTCAACATCTCTGACAATCTGTTTGGGCGAACGCGTTGAATCGGTCAGAATATGAACTTCCACAATCTCGCCATCCTGGCAAACTAACCGTCCGGAAATAACACCATGAATCTGGGCAATGATCGACTCAATTTCAAATACTTCTTCACTGTTGTCTTTTATAATAATCTAGCCCCCCAACTAAACAGATCAAAAGAGAAAGGTTAGTTTTTCACCGGTAGCCGGATATGTTTAACACACGCTATCCGCTTTATGTTCGACGGCCAGCATCAATCTCCTTTTTTTGCAGAATTATTTATCAACAGTGGCGTATATTTTTAACATTCACTGAAACCGCAAGCCTCGCACTTCAGGCACCCTTCAGCCCTGATTAGCGCGCACGTGCCGCAATCCGGGCAAATTTCCTGCGCGGAGCTGTTTTTTGACCTGCCAGCGGTAATTTCTGATTTTGTCAGTTCTCGCATGGCCTGGCCGATAGCATCGGGAACGCTCATTATCCGGTTTGGACCGAAACCTATTGAGCGAGCCCCCCCGATGCCTTCCAATTGGGTAACGATTTCATCGATGCTGATCCCGCATCGCAAAGCCAATGAAATCAATCTGGCGATAGCTTCGGTAAAGGCTACTACATCACTGCCTGCTTTCCCGATTTGGGCGAACAGTTCAAAAGGCTTATTGTCAAACGTATTTACGGTGACAAACAAATTACCCAGGGCTGTCCTTACAGTGGTAGTATAACCACTTAATGTTTTAGGGCGCCTGGTTGGTTTTATGCTACCTTCGTTTATTTTACCGCCGACATTTAAAACCTGCTTGGTGCGGGATTGATCACGGTAGATAGTTATGCCCTTACACCCTGAATTCCAGGCAATGACATAAGCATTTTTTACATCTTCCGGTGTAACGTCCTGTTTCAAATTGATGGTCTTACTAACTGCATTCTCAGTGTATTTCTGGAATGCGGACTGGTGTTTGATGTGCCAGCTGTAATCAATTTCCATTGCAGTTTTAAAGAGTTGCCTGTACTTTTCAGGCACGGGGGCATCTTCCGGTATACTGCCAGTGCGGGTAATATCTTGTATTAGTTGATCGCTGTAAAAATTTTCTCTTTGCGCTATTTGAAGAAAAAGCGGATTCACTTCCGGTAAATCCAGGCCTCCGAGGATATTTTTACGGATGAAAGCTATACTGAAATAAGGCTCTATGCCACTGCTTGCTCCCGCCAGGATTGAAATGGTTCCAGTGGGGGCAATAGTGGTCCTGGTTGCGTTCCGAACCCGGTCTTCCGGACGGCCGGTATCGTAAATGCTTCCGGTAAAGTTGGGGAAAACACCGCGTTCTTCTGCCAGCAATACAGATTCTTTCTTGGATTTCTGATTAATAAACAGCATGACGTTTTCTGCCGTCTCGATCGCTTCTTCGCTATCGTAGGCGATGCCGATACCAGCCAGCATATCATGCCAGCCCATGATGCCAAGGCCAATCTTTCGGTTTCCGTGCTGATGCATAGCAGCTATTTCTGGAATGATATAATTGCTGGCATCGATGACATTATCGAGGAAGCGGACCGCTGTTCTGACAACTGCACCCAGGTTAGGCCAATCGACCAGGCTATCCTCGGTGACCAGCTTGCCCAGGTTGATTGAACCAAGACAGCAAGCTTCATAAGGTAGCAGTGGTTGTTCACCACAAGGGTTTGTGGTTTCGTAAATACCAAGATGTGGTGTCGGGTTAAACTTGTTCATCTGGTCAATAAAAATAATGCCGGGATCACCTTTCTCCCAGGCTTTTTGCACAATCAGATCGAATACCTCTATCGCATCGAGCTGAACCAATTTGCCGGAATCGGGTTCGCAGTAAAAATCTTTAGTGCGTGGGTTTACCAGATTATACAAGGAATCAGGGTCTTCTCCGGTTGCTTTACGCATAAACTCGTCAGAAACAGCAACTGAAAGATTGAAGTTGTTAATTTCGTCCTCTTTTTCTTTGCAGCAGATAAATTCCAGGATGTTGGGGTGGTTGTAAATAAGTGAGCCCATATTGGCCCCTCGTCTGGTTCCCCCTTGTTTTACCGCTTCGGTGGCAGCATCAAATATTTTAAGAAAAGAGATCGGTCCGCTGGCAACCCCATTGGTTGAACGGACAGGATCATTGCTGGGACGAAGCCTGTCGAATGCAAAACCCGTGCCTCCACCTGTTTTTTGTACCAGGGCCATATTTTTCAGGGCTGTAAAAATACCCTCCATACTGTCTTCCAGGGGTAAGACGAAACAGGCGCTCAACTGTTGAAGCTCCCGACCAGCGTTCATCAACGTAGGGGAATTAGGAATAAACAGAGATTCACTCATGACCTGGTAAAAATCATCTTCGATCTTTTTAATATCCGATTCACTTTTGCCATAAGTTTTTTCAACGCTGGCTACATTGGCAGCCACTCTGCGCCATAAATCTTCCGGTGTTTCGATTACATTTCCTTTTTCGTCTTTTTTCAAATAGCGCTTTTCATATGTGATACGAGCGTTTGCGCTTATTCCCATTAGCAGAGCCTCCCGGTTGTAGATACAGAAGAACTAAAAAATCTCAAAACTGCCAGTGCCATCGGCAGTATTCAACCTGACTCGTTGGCGAAGGTGGCTTGTCTTTACTTATTAATTCTGCTAGTTTTTCTTTCTCTATAAACCTGCATTATCCTGCCATTATCCTGCATACTTTCAGATCGGAAAAAAACTCTTTTTTTTGTGCGAAGCAGTGTTATAATTAGCAGGTAGCATTACAGTGAAAATGGGCGGGTGTGTTGCCCTGGAGACGGTTCAAGCGTTCCCGGGGCGAAGCGATGGGGCGAATCAAGCTAACTTTCGCTGTGGTGTCAGGGTTGAAAAGCGTAATAATTGAAGTTATAGTGAATAAAAAGGAGGGGACGTTACAGGAATGGCACATGAGAAGACACGCAAACAGCTGAAACGACAACGTAAAAAAAGAAGAAGAGCCAAGAAGAGGAAAAGGTTGAAAGGCCGGACCTGAAAAAAGGGATGATGGCAGCTCAAATGCATAGGCTGCCGAAAAATCCCTGGTTTAATTTCGCTCAATAGATTCGATGAAATCGCATATTATAAAAGCTGCCGGTTTTCTGTTTTTATCGTGATGCCCTGTTGAGGGAGCATTATAGTTGTTCAGTTGTAAACGAGGTGATGGCGCTGTGCCCTTGTATGAATTCTATTGTTCTGTTTGCGATCAAAAAATTGAAGAACTTTGCGGTTACAATGTAAACAGTATTTTATGCTCATCCTGCGGCAAGGAAGCAATCAAGGTTATATCGAAGTTTCAGACATACAAAAGCAGTGCAGGATGTGAACCTGCCTCTTCTGCTGGTTGCGGCGGATGCAGTAGAGCTGACTCCAACAGTTGCTCAATTTATGATTAGTAATGCAGCGAAAAATAGCTAGCGTGTTGCCCAGGGGACAGCTTGAAATTCCCCATGCCGCTGACAAAGGCGATGGACCGACCACTGAGGCCAGGTGATGTAGCACACCAGGCTGATTTTCATTGTAATGTTTGTCAGGTTTTACACAAAACTCGCATTAGCTTTCCGCGAGAGGGGAACCCGCAGTCAGAGCATAATATGTAAAATACAAGCATGAGTTGTGTCGGCAATTCTGCGTGGTGAAATCAAGTTTAATGATCAGGTTTTCAACCGTGTCTGGAGAAACAGGGAGGGCATTGATGACAAAGTATGTATTCATTACCGGTGGTGTTGTTTCTTCTTTGGGTAAAGGGATCACGGCAGCTTCTTTAGGCTGCCTGCTCAAAAACAGAGGGTTAAAAGTGACGATCCAAAAGTTTGACCCCTATATCAACTATGACCCCGGCACAATGAGCCCCTACCAGCACGGTGAGATATTTGTGACCGATGACGGAGCGGAAGCTGACCTTGATTTAGGGCATTATGAACGATTCATTGATGAAAATTTAACCCGTGATAATAACGTCACTGCCGGTAGAATCTACTGGTCGGTGATTCAGCGCGAGCGGGAAGGAGTCTACCAGGGCAAAACTGTTCAGGTGATTCCTCATATCACCGATGAAATAAAAAGCCGGGTAACAAAGGTTGGCAGCAACGGCGGACCGGATATTGTCATCACTGAGATTGGCGGTACTGTCGGCGATATCGAAAGCCTGCCGTTCCTGGAGGCAATTCGTCAGCTCCGGTACGACCTGGGTTGGGAAAATGTCATCTTTATACACGTGACACTGGCACCTTATTTACCGATGTCAGGCGAGTTGAAGACCAAACCTACCCAGCATAGTGTCAAAGAGCTACGCAGTATCGGTATTCAACCGGATATCATAGTATGCCGCACGGAACGACCCCTGTCGCAGGAATTTAAGGAAAAGATTGCTCTTTTTTGTAATATAAAACCTCACGAGGTTGTAGAAAACTTAGATGCCAGCATTATTTACGAGGTGCCGTTACTACTGCAGGAGCAGAACCTCGATCAGATGGTTTTGGATAAGTTGAGTTTAGAATGCCCTTCGGCGGCGATGCTTGAATGGCGGCGGATCATTAATCAGGCACGCAAGATGCAAAATGAGGTGACCATAGCTGTTGTCGGCAAGTATGTGTCGCTCAGGGATGCTTATATCAGTATCAATGAGGCTTTATTTCACGCCGGACTGGCGCATGATACTATTGTCAAGACTGTCTTGATCCAGGCAGAAGAATTGGAAACAGGTGACGCGGCTGCCAAACTCTACCACGTGGACGGCATTCTTGTTCCGGGTGGATTTGGAGAGCGTGGTATAGAGGGTAAAATAAATGCTGTCAGTTTCGCCCGGGAGCAAATGATCCCTTTTCTGGGATTATGTCTCGGCATGCAGTGCGCTGTGATCGAGTTTTCCCGGAACGTTGCGGGGATAGATGGAGCACACAGCACCGAATTTTTTCCCGACACACCTGGTCCGGTAATCGATTATTTGCCGGGTCAAAAAGGGTTAGACCTGAGTGGCGGTACACTTCGTTTAGGAGCATATCCATGCACGATCAAAAGAGGCACGTTGGCTGAAACTGCGTATCTAGTAAATCAAATCAGTGAACGTCACCGTCACCGCTACGAGTTTAACAACGAATTCTTGACTTTATTGGAAGGTAAGGGTTTGGTTATCAGCGGGATCAACGAGGAAGCCAACCTGGTTGAGATGATTGAGCTGGCTGATCACCCCTGGTTTGTGGCGGTACAGTTCCATCCTGAATTTAAATCACGTCTGACTCGTCCGCATCCCCTTTTCAGAGATTTTATCGGTGCTGCATTAAAGAAGAAATGCAGTCGGGATCTGCTATAATACGGCGAGTTATTTCGATCATGGTTGTCCGATGAGTCATGCTGCACTTTTGCAGAAAACAATAAGCCTCCTCTTCGGTTAACAAAAAGCCTTGCATCACTAACCTTTTAGCCTTTTCTATCTCCTTGCGATCGCGCAGTATTTTTTGCAGGTCATTGATCTTGTCGTGCAGTTTTTTCTTGTGGGCAAAGTCTTTGCAGAGCGCTTCAGCCACGGCTGTTAAAACAGACGCTTCAACGGGCCAGGCAAGTTGAAAGTAACTGTCCAATTTCTTGCCGCCGGTGTCAATGTACAGGGCTGCCGCCAGTCCGTCTTCTTCTATTATATTGGCCAGTTGCCCTATGTTTCCCGGGGGTATAGCGGTATCGACTACTGCTAACCAGGGTTGGACAGCTCTCAAGGCGCGGAGAAACTCGGGAATATTCTTCCCCGTACCGGCTGAAAAGAAACCCGCTTTCGTCAGCATAGTGATCAATGTTCTCTTTAATGCTGTATCGGCTGTACCGATGCAGAAGTCGAACTTATGCTTTCCCATGAGCTAATATTATGCCTTTCCGGCCTGATGTGCAAGGTCGAATCATAAAACAATGAGGGCACATTTGTGCCCCCTGGCAGATACCATTGCCTTTGGTAACACGGTCATTAAAAACGGGGTAGGTATTGCCTTATTTCCCAATCATGGACTTGCATCCGGTAATCTTCCCACTCTTTCAAGCGTCCTTCGCGGAAACGATCATAGATGTGTTTTCCGAGCGCTTCCTGAATCAAGGGGTTATTGTCTAATTCCTTTACAGCCTCGTACAGCGTACTCGGAAGACGTTCGATGGCATAAGCTTTTTTTTCTTCTTCGGTCATGGTGTAAATATTGAGTTTTACGGGTTCTGGTGGTGTCATTTTTTTATGGATGCCGTCCATACCGGCGCGCAGCATGACAGCAAATGCGAGATAAGGATTGCATGAGGGATCAGGGCTGCGCAGTTCGACACGCGTACCGATGCCCCGCCTGGCTGGCACTCTGACTAAAGGGCTGCGGTTGCGATGGGACCAGGCTATGTACACCGGCGCTTCGTAACCGGGAACAAGCCTCTTGTACGAGTTAACCAGCGGGTTTGTCACGGCGGTATAGCCCCTGGCATGGATCAGCAGGCCGGCAATGAAATGAAGCATTTCGGCGCTCAAATCATCCGGTGCGGTTGGATCGAAAAAAATATTTTCACCGTTTCTGAAAAGAGAAATGTGTGTGTGCATCCCTGATCCGTTGATCATGGCGATCGGTTTCGGCATGAAGGTAGCATAAAGGCCGTGTCTTTGGGCAATTGTACGCACAACAAACCGAAACGTGGACAGGCTGTCGGCTGTACTCAAAGCGTCGCTGTATTTGAAATCAATCTCATGCTGCCCTGGAGCCACCTCGTGGTGCGAAGCCTCTATTTCCAAACCCATTTCTTCTAGACTCAAAACCATATCCCGCCGTGCATTTTCTCCCAAGTCGGTGGGCGCGAGGTCAAAGTAACCGCCCTGGTCGTGCGTTTGCAGCGTTGGGGCACCATTTCCATCGGTGTAGAATATAAAAAATTCAGCTTCGGGACCGCAGTTCATGGTGTAGTTATCTTTGCTCGCAAATTCAAGCGTCCGTTTGAGTTGGCTTCGTGGGCAACCTTCAAAAGGAGTTCCATCCGGATTGTAAACATCGCATATCAGCCTGGCGACACCACCTTCGCGGGGATGCCAGGGAAATATTGCGAATGTATTCAGGTCCGGGCGCAAGTACATATCTGATTCCTCGATACGCACGAAGCCTTCAATGGATGAGCCGTCAAACATAAGCTCCCCATCCAGAGCCTTTTTCAGCTGATCAGTGGTAATGGCTACGTTCTTTAACTGGCCGGCTAAATCTGTAAACTGCATGTGAATAAACCTTACTCCGGATTCTTTGGCATTATAAAGAACGTCTTCTTTTTTGATACTCACGCTGCCCACTCCTTTAAAATTGATCTATTAATAAAACAAGCCCGCCGGCAGATGTTCAACTGCATAAGCGGGCGTCATTGCCCAGACAATCGACTATTTTGAAAACCTGATCGTGATTATAAAGGTCAACCCCGAAACTGTCAATACAATCGATGAACCATTTGTGATATCCAGAAAATGGGGCGTTTCCATTTCAATCTTCCGATGACCCTGCAACCCCTAGCGGCGGCAGGAAGGTCTGTAGTGAAAAAGGGAAACCATCTTCCTTTGTCGAAGAACTCGACCATAATTATGATTCAAACCCAAAAAGATCGCGTCTATTCTTATGAAAAAGCCGATCTCGCAAATAAACTCAGATAACTTTATCTTAGGCGATATGTTGATGTTAACATATAATCAAGCCCATTTTACGCGATAATACTCGAAATAGTTTGCAATTATAACGTATCTACTGCTCGAAAAAGAAGAGGCAGAAGGTGAAATAGAACAGCTTATCACCGAATCGCTTGCACTCCTTACCGTTTCTTCGGTTACGGCCTTTTTGCCAATTTATTCGGCACTCTTCTCAGGGAACTATTTGGCAGCTACCTGCTCCGGCAGGGTGAATCGCCCCACTTCTTTACCGCCCTGTATGCTGCGGCCTCTATTTTTATCGCAGTCGCGATTATCCCCTGGTTAAAAGATAAAACAGACGAAAGCACCATCGGGTTTAAAAGAAGCAGTAATTTTCACCTGGCTGATATTTCCGACACCATGCTGGAGGAGTTGCCAATAAAGCCCTGTTGACAACCCGGGAAAAAGAGATCTTTGAACTTCTCCTGCAGGGCTATGCCAATAAAATCATTGCCGATCGCCTGTTTATCAGTGACAATACCCTGAAATCACATCTCAAGAAGATCTACCGTAAATTTGGCGTGCTTAATAAAAATGAACTGCTGGCGTTTGTTACCGGAAGAAAACCCTCATAAACATTCCTGCCACCTATTTTTAACAGTAAACCATGATTTTCTAAATAGGTGCCGGCATGAATTAACTCACCCCAATGGGTGTTTTTTGCATGCCGGAAATAATTACTCCTGATCGGTGATAGGCAAGGCATTGACACAAGTGCTAACCTGTAAGATAACAAGCGGGAATCATTTGCCTGCTGTGCTGCGGGGGTGTTGACTATCGATCGGTATACAAAATTTGTATTGACCATAACCCTCCTGGTTTGTTCAATTCTGCTGAGCGTAACAGTCGCTTTCTTGTTA
>DATIKA010000024.1:0-1912 GCA_035478055.1 Candidatus Limnocylindrales bacterium
CGGCAGTATAGTTGCCGCCAATGCTCACTGATTCCAGTGCGCCTGGGGTCCCTATTGACATATCTATTGACATATGGAGGCTTAACCTTTGTATGAAAATCGCTATAATTTATAACAGAGACAGCCAGGCGGTTATTAACCTTTTCGGAAAACCGAACCGGGAGAAATATGGTCTGCAGACTATCGATCAAATTACAGAGGCCCTGGTGGCAGGAGGGCACCAGGTACAAGCCTTTGAAGGCGATAAAAACATCATCAGTGTCCTGGAAGAGTTTATGCCCGCGGTGATTTCGGGCGAGCGACCCGGACTGGTCTTTAATTTGAGTTACGGTATTCAAGGCCGGGCTCGTTACACCCATATTCCAGCTATTCTGGAGATGCTGGGCATTCCCTATGTCGGATCCGGACCGGAAACCCATGCTGTTGCTTTGGACAAAGTGTTGACCAAGATGGTCCTGCTCCAAAAAGGGCTGCCCACTCCAAAATTTACTGTCCTGGAGGGCCCTAATTTTGATTTCCCGCTGAAGGACAGCCTCAATTTTCCGCTGATTGTCAAACCGAAAGGTGAAGCCCTCTCTTTGGGGTTAAAGATCGTGTACAACGAAGCAGACCTGCGTGCGGAAGTTCGACACATCTGTGAAATATTTCACGGCCCCGCACTGGTTGAAGAGTTTATTGAAGGACGCGAAATTAACATAGGGCTCTTGGGCAATGATCCCGTAGAAGCTTTGCCGCCGGTAGAATTAATCTTTGAAAAAGGCACTACTATTTTTACTCACGAGGACAAGACCAATGCAGGCAGTCGACGCATCAAAAAAATCTGTCCGGCCCAGATCGGCCCGGAGCAAACGAAATATCTTTCATCGCTTGCCGTCGATGCTTTTAAAGCTCTTGGTTGCTTCGATAGCGCCAGAGTTGATTTTCGGCTGGATAAAGCAGGTAATCCTTATATTCTGGAAGTAAATTCAATGGCCAGCCTTAATCCCGGTGGTTCATACGTTTTCGCTGCCGAAAAAGTTGGCCTCAATTATCACACAATAGTCAACCAATTGATCGAGATCGCCAGCCGACGCTATTTCGGCAGTTTCACACAGGGGAAAAAATCCGATGATCTACCTGCAGAAAAACAGATGCAAGTCTTTTCGCACCTGACTCGCAACCGGGACCGGATCGAGGAAGATCTAAAAAAATGGACCAACATGGCAAGCTGGACTGGTGACCTTGTTGCCTTGGGAGCGGTGGTTAAACAGTTTGAGGAGCAGATGCAAGAGCTGAATCTGGAAAGGATACCATCTCTAACCAGTAAACGTTCCGCTTGGACCTGGCAAACAAAAACCGGGCTTGAAGGAGGTACTCTGCTGATATGTCCGGTCGATATTCCGAAAGAAGGAATGGGGAACTATCATATACCGTTCCGCCGAGAACCTGAGTGGCTCTACGGAGAAGGTATCGCTTCCAGCCGTGCCGGAATGGTCTGTTTGCTGCATACTTTGAAAGCCCTTTCGGACACGGGTTCTCTGGACCAAACACCCTTGGGTATATTAATCTATGCTGATGAGGGCAATGGGATGCGCTACAGCAGCCAAACCGTAAAACAGGCTGCTGAGAAAGCCGGCCAGGTTATAGTCATGCAGCCAGGTTTCCAAAGTGGGAAAATAGTTGACCAACGCCGGGGGGCTAGAAAGCTTAGCATTCTGCTGGAAGGCTCTATTCAGCGTATCGGATCTAGTGATGGATTGGGTGATATTATGAGTTGGTTTCTGAAACAGGCCGCATGTTTACATTCATTGAGCCAACCGGAAGAGCGTCTGACCGTAGCCGTCCAGGACATACAATCGCAACACTACAACATATTGCTGCCCCATCGCATTCGTGCTACCGTATATATTACTTACCTGGACGCTTCTCTGGC